>JAAENB010000219.1 GCA_024224995.1 bacterium
AATGCTTTATTTAGATTTTTAACCAGGTTTTCATTGGTTTTAACATTCGCCTCAGCCATGCTTTTCTGCTGGATCTGGTCCATACGGGTAAGCCGTCCAAGGGCGACACTGGGAGGGATGGGGGCTGTCTGTTCCCGCAGCGTTACCAGGTTTTCCTCTGCCTCTTTTATCCGGCTTTCAATTTCAAGTTTAACTTCTTTTTTTTCTTCAGGTGTCATATGAGAACTCCATATATATTTATAAGAGTATTACTTATTTTTTATAAAAAAAGTCAATTCTTTTATCAAAAAAATATAACAAGATTTTTTAAATAAAGACTGGTTTTTTCCTGCAATAAAATCTATGAAAATCCATAAGTAGTATACATGAACAATAACAGTGTCGAGGGCAATGAGATATTGTTTAAGTGCCGGGAGTTTTTTAATTATCAGTTCATGGAAAATGAGGGAGTCGCCGCTGGCTTAAAGCCGGTTTCCCCTCTATGGTGCCCGCTTTGCCGAACCAGTTTTCTCCATATTTCAAAAAATACTGTTGTTCATTGCCCTCTACGTAGCGTTCATTCCCAGTCGCTTGTCATTATGCAAATTTTTTATTATAATAGTCACATATTGTAATGTATAGGGAGTTTCAATGAAAAAAGTTTTTTTAGAAAACGGGTGTTTTTTAGAGACGTATTACGGAGAAGAATTGAGTCTGCTCAATAATGATACATTGATAGCTTTAGCAGATTGTTATGCTGAAGTTTTCAATCAAAGCTGGAATGAAAAATGGACGAGAGAAACAGCGTTAAATGAGATAATGGAAGCATTTATCAATCAAGAAGATAGAATACCGCTTGTAACAATCATTCAAAAAGAAGGAAAAATTATTGGTTTTGCATGGGGAATTCTAACCGGCATAAGCTGTTTAGAGGCAGAAAAAGATATGCCATATGGACTGTCAAAAGAGAAAAAAGAAGAAGGACTTACTGTGGCAAAATATTGGTTAAAAAATGTTCTTGAATTTGAAAAGATATTTCTATACCGCGAATTTGGAATTATTCAACAGTATCGAGGGAAATTAGCGTCATTTTTAACCGTAAACCTGTTGGAATTGGCATATGAAAAGAATATTAAAACATTGCTGTATTGGACTGATCTAAAAAGCAGGATCTTTTATTTAGGACTTGGTGCGGGGGGGTATCCAATACATTTTTTTCTTGAAAATGATCTGATTCTAATGGGTGGCAACATTAAATATTCTTTAGATACCGCAAGACTGGTTAGTGACAGTAACGCAAGTGATGAAAGTTATAAAATTGTAGCTGAAAATATAAATAAATATTTATGTAAAATATAAATATTCCGGAATCATTCTTTTTACTTTTTAATTAAATAAGGTGGATAAATTAATATGAATTTAGATAATAAAAAACAGATATTGGAAAATGTCATAAGCTCGGAAAATAATTTTTGCGAGGGTTTCTTTGTTTCAAAAGGTACTAATCGTTATATTTTGGGAATCAATCTTTCTGTTGCGAAAACAAAAAAGCATTTCTCTCACCGGGGGTCAACGATACTTGATGAAACAAATGCATTTGATTTAGCTGAAGTTGCTGAAGCAAATATTGGTCAAATAAATATGATTACGGTTTCATCGTATTGCGGGCCCAAGGGCTTACTATGGGGATATGATATTTGTAAAACCCCAATTGCAGAAAATGAGTGGGGTATAACGTTAGATAATAATATTAAGGTTTCCTCTATTCATAATTTGGTTGAAGCCTTTAAAAAATTAACCGGAACGGTACATGAACCAAGGTTTCCTTTTTTTCCCGGATCTCATGTGCCGTGCGCCCATAAAAGTGTTAAAGCAGAGGGGCCGGGTATGATATATACAGCTCTGGCAATTGGAATCCCCCAAAAAAGAGAAAGAAACGCCTGTTTGTTAATGGAGGATATTGGCATGATCCCATTAGATATTGAAGATCTTGCGTCTTACAAAAAAGATATTGCTGAAAAAGCAGTAAAAAGCATTATTCAAATAGGAAATAATCAAAAAGTGGAATATAAGGAAATATTTATTGGTGTAAAAGAATTAATGATACAGAAAGATGAAATTGGCTGTGCTTTAGTTGCTGCTCCATATCTAACTCTGGCTAAAGATGCAATTCCAAAGAGTATAGAGTTGTATAATTTAACAATTGATGATTGGGAAAAATTTGTTGAGGATAATTTTTTATTTAAACATGAGTCGCCGCCGGTGTAAAAACCGGTGTCCTTTGATAATGTCTTCAACTTTTATAACAAATACTCTCTCCAATATAATACAATAATAGATTTTTTTAAAAAAAAAGGGCATAATCACTTGACGATACAGTTAAGTTTGTATATATTTAAGTCACTTAACAATTAAACTACTTAACGGAGTATCGAAATGAAACTGAACAACAAAACCATTCTCATCACAGGCGCTTCCAGTGGAATTGGTGCTGAAACCGCGTCCATTATGGGGGGCATGGGTAATACTATTATCCTCATTGCCCGGAGGCAAAATGAACTGGAAAAAGTGGCTCAGGAGATTATTCAACGCGGCGGAAAAGCGGTATATTATCCTGTTGATCTGTCCGATGCCCATATGGCGGCTCAAGTCTCAGAAAAGATTAAAAACGATATTGGCATCCCTGATGTGATAATTAACAATGCCGGGGCGGGAAAATGGCTTTCTATAGAAGAAACCACCTCAGAAGAAGCTCAGCAGATGATGGCATTGCCCTATTTCGCGGCGTTTAATATCACCAGGGCATTTATTGCCGATATGAAAAAACGGGGCAGCGGTCATATTGTAAACCTTACTTCAGACGCCTCCTATTTACCCAAGGGAAATGCCATTGCCTATACATCGGCTCGTTACGCCTTAAGGGGATTTTCCGAAGCTTTATCCTCGGATTGCCTTGATACGGGTGTCGATGTTTCCCTGGCGGTCTTTGGCAAAGTGGCCAGTTCATACTGGCAGAATAATCCCCATAGTGAGGCGCGTATTCCCGATCCAACTCCGTTTATGCCGACCCTCACTACCAGTGAAGTTGGCAATTATTTAGTTGACAGTATTCAAAAGAATAAGTCTATACTCATAAAACCGGGTGTGTTTAAAATACTCTTCTGGGCATTTCGAAAATGGCCTCGCCAGGTAGCCGGAAATATGAAAAAATGATTGGGAAAATAGTGGATTGAACAATGAAAAAAGAATCGATAAATATTGAAATAATCGAAAACCTGTTTACGGTTTCGGCCCTGTTAAAAAAAAGTGGTGATACTAAAATCTTTAAAGAATTTGGTCTCACCACCAGCCTCTACGCTATTCTCGCGAAAATCGCTGCCGGTAAAAAAACCAGCAGCGAGATTCAAAAATATATTGATGGGACACCGGCCAGTATTACTCAAAAGCTTAAACAATTAGAGGAAAAGAATATTATCTCGCGGCGGCTCAATGAAAACGATAAAAGGATCTGGATTTTCGAATTAACCCCTGCCGGTAAAAAAATTTTGGAAAAACTCTATCCCATATATGAAGAAAAAATATTGGGCCTCTTTAATGAATATGATAAAGCAACAAAATCGGGTTTTGTAAAAATTCTCAAAGAGTTAGAAGAAAAATTGCGCTAACGGCCCGGATGCAGCATTTGTGTAGGGGAGAGGCATGCCTCTCCCCTACACAAAAACGTCACAGAGGGGGGTGGTTTTGGAGACTCTGTTTATTATTTCCAACAGTCTCAACAAAAGCCTGCACCCGCGTTTTTAACTGGCCCGTGGATTTATCCGCGTAGCCTCTTTCCAGAACAAGGAGCGGGTAATTATGCTTTTTTGCTTCTTCTCTAAAAAGATGAACTTCTCCCGAATATAATATACAGAAGGGCATTTTCTCAACGATAACCGCGTCTACGTTATTTTTCGTATACAGATCACTCACGAACGATAACCTTCTTTCATGGTCCTGACCCATTCGCGGACAGGAAAGATGATTGAGATATCGATGCGCGATATTATAGAGAGGATCTCCTGTTTCCCGGATATCACCGTCAACAAAACGCCATCCCAGGCAGGTGTTATCTTCGGCAATGTGCACTCCGGAATCTTCGATCAATGAAAGGTGATCCGGTTCTTCCATGCAGCCGCCCGTGAGAACAACCCGAACCGAATCGGGAGAGATAGTTTTTTGAGAAGGATTATCGGCATTATTAATCGCACTCAATACTTCAATGGCTTTTTCCACGGGAAGAGCGGTAACTGCTAACAGTACCCGTAAATACTCACTTCCGCTCAGGGTGGGATTTGGTCCCGAACGTTTCTCATAAAGAGACCGTATGAGAGTTTTTCTTCTATTATAAAGTTTTATCGATTCCAACAGGGCTTCATCGGTGATAGTACAATTGTATGTTGTTTCAAGATGGGTAATAAATTTTTTTAGAATATCCGTATAACGCTGTACATAGAGCTCATCCATTTTGTGGGGCACATCAAGAAAATACAAAAATGATTCCTTCGGCGGAAGGGCCTTTTTCCAGATATCATAAAGCCGCCTGGTGTGATCGCAGCTGTTCATAAAAATCATCCCGTCAAGAAAATCATACTCACCCTTCATGGCGAGATTCAGCACGTTCCGCGGATAGAGACAATTGGTGGGAGAATAATAAGTGTCGGCGAGTTCTGTCCCTTCGGAGCCGGTACCCCGCATGCGAAAGGGAATGAGTCCCGCGGCGGCAATAATCTCTTCCGGAATATACGAACAATAATAACCGATTATTTGTTTTCCCGATTCCTTTGCTTCTTTTAAATGTTCATTATAGAGAACAGATGACCAGTGTTGTATCGTATCCATTATTTTCATCTATTTCACCAATCCATTAGATTTAAAAAATTCATCAATCTGAGATTGAATCTCCTCTTCGGAACATTCGCGAGGATCAAAAATATCAGCGCTTAAAAACAGGCTGGGCAAACCAATCTTTTTACAGGCATCCCTGATTATGCGGGAAACAGCCCAGCCGTGACGGCATCCCGTATGCCGAATAAACATGATGCAGTCGGGAGAAAATGTTTCAACAGCTTCATAGAGTTCGTCTGTTATAAGCTCCAGAGCCCCATGAGCCTGTCTGCTCATTCCGCCGTAGAGATCAACTAATCCGCACCCTTCAAGCATCGCTTCTTTACCGGAAGTATCAATTTGATGTTCCACATTGTTGCCAAGAAAATCGCTTATAACCACTGCTCCGTATTTGTCAGCTAACCAGGGATATATGATTGATGAAGAGAGGGGCACGTCACTCCAGAGTACCCGGATTTTTTCTTCTTTTACAATTCCCCTGTTCTCTGCTGCATTCTCGCGAGCCTTTGAATACAATTGCTCAGCCATTTGGGTTAAATATTTTGTTCCGGAGAATTGTCCGCGCATAAACCATAGCGAAGTGAGAATTGTTGATGAATAGGGGCAGGGGGTATTTCTTCCCATCTGGGTTATTTCAAAGGCATATTCACTAAATTTATTATATTCTTTAACGGACTCCGTAAATGTATCCCAATTAAATTTTTGGTTTAAATGCTTTTCTAAAAAGGCAATCAAACCATTAAACTGTTTTCCAAAAAATTTTACCGAATCATCATCCCTGTCATAGGGAGCATCTAATACAAATAACGGAGCATTGGTATGATATTTAAAATTTTGATAAATAGATATTCCCGAGTCGCAGGGCAGTGTTGTTGCCACAATAGCGGCAGGCTTTGGTAATTGGTTGAGAAGAAAGGCACCCATGGCACCTTTTTGCGATGAACAGCCTTCATTGAGTACGCCAATATTTGCTGCCGCGTCAAGAAACATATAACTGAACTCTTTGTCAATGGAATAACCAAGTCCCATAAATCCTTCCGGACATACTGTTACAGCATCGAATCCTCTGAGTATCATACTTGAGACAGACCATTCCACCCATACAATGGGTTTATCGTTCTTCACGGCATCAAGAATTTGTTCAATTTGTTCCCTGGCTGCTGAGTAATATGGTTTTAACGCCTGCAATTCCTGTTTTGAGACAACACCGCCGCCGGATCGCAAAAAACTATATCGTACCGAACGGTTGAACTGGTTCCACTTATTTAATGATAATGGTTTTAAAATTTTGGTAAAGATAAAATGCGCGAAAGCCGGCATATTTAAAAGTTTTTCTATAAGCCGGGTTTTTTTATAAGCAGTCTTTAATGTATAGAGAGGTTTCGCTTTTAATTTTTCAGGTGTCATCTGTGGACTCCTATAAGTATAATGTTTGAAACCATTTTTTTTATAGACGTAATTCTAGCAATAAAAATTTTTTTTTTTAAACTCTTAGAAAGTGTTATCCGGGGAAACTTTACGCGAATGTAGGGGAACTCCCCCACAAAGAGACGAAAAATATAAATAAAAATATTGACAAAGATACCCCTTGTTGTGATCTGGTTTATAAATAAGCCCCCAAAAAAATAATTTTATTTACAGGCTTAAAACTGATGATAACCCTTGGAATTGATATTGGCTCACTTACCGCGAAAGCGGTACTGCTGCAAGATAATAAAATTATCGCCTCCCATATTAACAACGTGAAAGAAACGACTATGAAATCTGCGGAAGATGTAGTAGAGGCTGTTTTAATCAAAACCAATTTGCATAAGAGTGATATCGACATGTGCTGTAGTACCGGTTATGGCAGAGAAGGAATCTCTTTTTCAAATATCAACATGAGTGAAATAAGCTGTCATGGCCTGGGCGCCCATTGGTCTAATCCGAAAATTCGTTCTATTGTTGATGTTGGCGGTCAGGATTGTAAAGTCATCGCTATTGATAAAGAGGGAAAAGTCAAAGACTTTAGCATGAATGAGAAATGCGCGGCAGGTACGGGAAGAAGTCTTGAATTACTGGCGGCCACCCTGGGAATATCATTAACGGAACTGGGTAACTCTTCAAGAAATTCAATAAGAAATTCAAACAGAAAAATAGAAATTTCCAATAAATGCAGTATCTTTATGGAGCTTGATGTTATACAGCACCTGTACAATAAAAAGCCTTTGCGCGATATTAGCTATTCTATTAACCATGCCGTGGCAGCACGAATTTACCATATGATAAAATCATTAGACCTGAACACTGAAATTTGTTTTACCGGTGGTGTATCAAAAAATAACGGAGTTAAAAAAATAACGGAAAAATTATCGAAGATGCGCTTTTCAAATTTAAAACATGATCCGCAAATTATAGGAGCTTTAGGTGCCGCGATTTTCGCGAAGCGGCACCTGGGAAATCAGAGCAATAAATGTATACATTAGGATATGACATCGGAACCCGCTTTATTAAAGTTTGCCTTTTGAAAGACGGGATAATTGTCCGCCACGCAATGACAATGCCCGGATACGATATCAGTAATTCAATTAAACAGCTTACCGGGAACGTATTAAAAGAAGAAAAGATTAATTTAAAAAAAGTATCTCATACGGCAGCCACGGGATTTGGTTACAAATTTGTCAAAAAAGCCAGGTTGAAAACCACGACCGCTCACTGTCTTGCGAAAGGCACCTATGCTCTTGACAATTCTATCACCAGGATTATTGATGTGGGCGGTCTCTTTATTACGATTGCTGAAATTGGCCCCGGCGGAATCCTTCTCGACTCTATAGAAAATGAAAAATGCGCCGCGGGCAGTGGGAAATTTATCGAGACAATTACCAACGCGGTACATCTCCCTTTTGAAGAACTATCGGAAGAAATTAATAAATCCCGCGAGCCCTTAGCGATCACGAATAACTGCGCGGTCTTCGCGGAAAGTGAGTTTATTACACAGATTAACCAGGGGGGCCGGAGAGCTGATATTTTAATGGGACTGGTTAATTCCCTTGTGTCAAAAGTTGAAACCATGGCGCGTAAGTCCAATAACCCCGGCCCCACTGCCATAACCGGGGGCGTTTCAAAGATTAATATTTTCCGGAAGCTTCTTGAGGAACGATTAGGAATGAGAATAGAAACGCTTTCTTGCGGAGCTCAGCTTTTATCTGCCTATGGGGCAGGGCTTGTTGCTGCTGAAAAAGTATGAAGTAAAAATTAACGTGTCACGGGACTACTGTATACCCGGTGTAATTTTTAATAGAAAAAAGGAGACAATCTTATGACTAATCCAACGATAATCGCCTATCTCGGAAAAGGAGGTTCCGGTAAATCAATACTCTCGGCATTAACCGGTAAAATCGCCTGCTCAAAAAAAAAGAAAGTATTGCTTATTGACGCGGACCCTGCCATGGGGCTTGCGACCGCTCTTGACATATCTTCATTTAAAACAATTGGACAGGCACGGGAAGAAATTATTAAAGAAGCAAAAATAGCTACAAAAGAACAGGAAAAAGAAAACCTCACCAATATTATAGACTACCTTCTTCTTGAAGCATTATATGAAACCAGTGATTTCTCAATGCTTATTATGGGGCAAACGAATACCATTGGCTGCTATTGCCCAATAAACAGCCTGTTAAAAGATACTATTAAAAATATTGCCGGTAATTATGATATAGTTGTAATTGATGCGGAAGCTGGTTTTGAACAGATTAATCGCCAGGTTACGGAATCGGTCCATTTTCCTGTTTTACTCACCGACAATACCAAACGCGGAGTTCGAACTGCCATCATGGCAAGTGATACCATAAAAAAAGCGCCAAACATGCAGCCAATTAATACGGGAATTATATTCAATAGAGTTGAAGAAGAAAACTCACCGCTTATAAACGAGGCCACGGGATCGGGATTAAACTACTACGGGTTCATAAAACCGGATGTTTTAATAAAAGACCGTGATGCCGAAGGCCTCTCGGCTTTTGATATGCCGGAAGAATCGGAGGCTCTTGCGGCGTTAAAAAAAATACTCAATACGCACAATATCATCTCTTGATTTTTTATAATAGATAGAAAATTTTTTTTTAAGGAGAACTCAATGTACGAGTTGCGGTTTAACGAAGATATATGTAAGAAATGTACTACGATTGATTGCTTAATGAAATGCCAGTATATGGATTTGACGCTTGACCGGGCAAAAGAAGAGCACAACAAAATGTTACGCGGTGAAGGATCATCAATTCTCTCCGATTGCGTAACCTGCTGCGGCTGTGAGGAGTATTGTCCTCACAATAACCACCCCTTTTATTTTATCGTGGAACAGCAGGAAAAGCGCGGTATAAACCCGGTTCCAATTCCCGTAGCAGACGCCATGGTTAACGTTCTTGAGCCAACGAACGAGATTCGGGAAAAAAAGATGACGAACCATGTTATTAACATGTGTAATTTTACCGTACTTGAAGGGACTATACGGGGTTCACTTTTTAAGGACTGTTCAACCTTTTCCGGCATTGATACCTTTTGTCATCTTATGTATACCCATTTTGGCCGCAGCAGTGTTGTTAAAGAGCGGGTACCGAAAGTTATTGAAAATATTGAACAGTATTATCTCAAAAAAAATAATATCACCGAGCTTATCTGTTATCATGATGAGTGTTATGCTTCGTATAGTAAATGGGCCCCTGCTCATGGTATTGCGGTCCCCTTTAAGCCGATTCATATTTTAGAGTTTATGTATACCAGGCTTCTTGAACTGAAAGAGAATATTACCCCGCTTAATTTAAAAGTCGCCTACCAGCGGAGCTGTTCTTCACGGCTTATTCCTGAAGTTGATATTTTTGTGGATAAAATTTTTGAACTCATTGGCGTAGAACGGGTTGAGAGAGAATATGACCGGGAAAACGCTCTGTGCTGCGGCGCAGCGCTTGATGTTCAGCAGCAATTTGATTTAACTGAAGAAAACCAGAATAAAAATATTGATGATATGAAAGCTCATGGAGGTTCCCATTGTGTCTTTAGCTGCCCGCTCTGTTTTTTTACGCTTATGGGCAAGCAGTTTAAAAAAGGAATTATGCCCATTCTAATACCCGACCTCTGCTTACAGGCGTTAGGTGAATAACAAAGGAGAAATAATCATATGGATAATATACTTGAAAAACTGGCACGCATCATTGGTGATGCCTATGTTTCAAACGCGGAAGAAGAGAAGTTTATTTATTCAAGAGACCAGGGGCTCCAGCAGCCTCATTTTCCTGATTATGTTGCAATGCCGGGTTCTACTGAAGAAGTACAAAAAATTGTTTTCCTCGCTAATGAAGAAAAAATTCCAATTGTACCAATGGGAGGGGGCATGGTTCTTTCGGGACTAACCATTCCCCTTAAGGGCGGTATTGTTCTTGATATGAAACGGATGAACAGGGTTGTGGAGGTCAATGAAACCAGCCGCTACGCCGTAGTTCAGGGAGGAACCGGACACGGAACGCTCAAAGCGTATCTTGAGAAAAACCACCCAACCGTAAAACATTCACTGCCCGATTCTCCGCCGGGCTCAACCATAGCCGGAAATGTGGCCATCCACGGTTCGGGACATCTTTCGCAAAGCGAAGGAGGCTTTCACTCCGAAATGGTTACGGGCATGGAAGTTGTACTGCCAACGGGGGAAATAATAAAAGCAGGCTCCTGTTCAACAGTTGAAGGATGGTTTTCACGGGCGCCATTACCCGACCTGGCCGGTCTCTTTCTCGGATGGAACGGCACTACGGGAATTATAACCAGGGTCGCCATAAAACTATATCCCAAACCCTTACTGGAAGATGTCCTTCTTTTTTTAATGGACGATCTCGACAAAATCGCCGATGTTATTACCCGTCTCACTACAACGGGCATGGTAGAAGATCTGGTTGTTGTGGTAAAATCCGAACGGCAATGGATTGGAAAATCACAGCTGATAAAAGCAGTGGTTACGGCGAATACGGATTTTGAAATGGCTTCCAGGAAAAAGATTATTCGTGAATCGCTTCGAGATTATTATGAAACAAAAGAAGCGGGCTTTTTGCCGGTTCCCATGAGCATGAAAGGAGAGCTGCTCGATGCCCCGGCAAAAAATGTTACTGCTTTTGCGGACACGCTCAAGGGCGGGGGATTTGAATATGTGGGCAGCATCATGCCGCTCGAAAAAATCGGCGAAGCATCTCGAAAAGGTCTGGAAATTGGCGAAAAAAACAAGGTGCGGTATTCAATGGGCGCCCGGGTAATTGGCAGAGGGCACAGCATCATGTTTTTTAACAGCTATGCTTTTAACCGGGCAGACGCGGAAAGTATGGAACGTGCCGAGCAGGCCCTTGTCGATTCCAACAAAGCCGCGCTTGAAATGGGAGGCATTCCCTGGAAAGCTGAAGCGCCGGCGCAGCAATATATCCTGGCGCAAATGGATCCGGAGACAATAAATTTAATGAACAGACTAAGAAAAGTTTTAGACCCCAACAAAATCATGAATCCCGGCAACTGGGAGGTGAAATAATATGGAATATCAAGAAATGCTGCATAGATGTTTTAGATGCGGATGGTGTAAATTTCCGGAAAATTATTCGGAAATCAACTGTCCCTCGTATCTTAAATATTCTTTTGAATCATTTTCACCGGGTGGCAGACTCTGGCTTACCAGGGCCTGGATGAATGGCGAAATTGAGGCAAGTGACCGTTTTAAAAAAATCGTATACTCATGCGCGACCTGTAAAAACTGCGTTACCAACTGCGCCATACCGGAAATTAAAGAGCACCTGGTGGATATGGTTATTGGCGCTCGACAGGAGATTGTTTCTACGGGAAAACTTCCTGCGCCGGTGAGAGATTATTTTATGGAGATTTATAATAACGGGAATCCCTTTAAAGCTCCCCAATCTTCTCGGGGAGATTGGAACAAAGCCCCGGATATCCCAATGTATTCAAATGAAGAATATCTTTTTTATGTTGGTGATGTTGGTTCCTTTGATGAGACAGGAATTGCCATGACGCGTGCCGTGGCATCGGTACTGAAAGATGCCGGTGTTTCAATAGGGATTTTGGGTGAGGAAGAAGTCTCCGATGGAAATGACGTAAAAGCAATGGGAGAAAAAGATTTATTTACGCGCCTTGCTGAAAAAAATATTGCTTTGT
This sequence comes from bacterium, assembly GCA_024224995.1. The sequence goes on from JAAENB010000219.1 coordinate 12,034, forward strand.
TCAACAATAAGCGCGTTACAAAGATTATCACCCTGTCGCCTCATGCTTATAATACCATGAAAAATGATTACCCTGAATTTGACGGTTGTTTTGAAGTGTATCATTATACAGAGATACTCGCCGTTATTCGCGGGCAGCTCAGTCCGGGAACCTTGCCGGTAAAAGTAACCTATCATGATCCCTGTTATCTTGGCAGGTGGAATAACAGTTACGGAGCTTCGCGGGCTCTTATTCAGGCGATTCCCGGAATTGAATTTATTGAAATGGAAAGAAACAACGCGAGTTCACTCTGCTGCGGCGGGGGCGGGGGAAATTATTATTCCGATATGCTTGGCTCCGGAGTCCATAGCCCCGGTCGAACACGCGTAAGAGAAGCGAAAGAAACAGGAGCTGAGATTATTGTGGTGAGCTGTCCCCTGTGCTATAAGATGCTTGATGACGCGATTAAAGACGAAGGGTTTGAAGATTCAATGCGGGTAATGGATATTGCTCAATTGATCCTGGAATCAAAACAATAGTTTTGGAATATCGTCCAGGCTGTATAGTGTTCGTTCTTCACTGTTTGATGAGCTAAGGGAGCGGTCTATCCGGAATCCCCGCATTCCGCAAGCGTTTGCTCCTTCCACATTCTGTAGTAGATTGTCAATAAAAAGGCATTCTTCGGGTTTAACCATTAATTCGTCTGCTATTGTTTCATAGGCGGCAGGAGCGGGTTTGGCTTTTGAGACCAGGGGAGCGACATGGGCAATATCAATGAGCCCGGCAAGGCCTGCCGCTTCCAGTGTTTCATTGATGCTGGGAAGGGGGGCATTGGTAAGAACGCCCGTGAGAATACCTTCTTCTTTTATTTTTGTAAGAGCGGGACGGGCATCATCATACGGGTATACAAGATCAATGTAGTTAAAGGTATAAAGGCGTTCTTTTTTTTCCGTTTCCAGGTTATACTCATTGCTCAAATTTGTCCATAGCGTGTGCCAGAATTTTTTTTCTTCCTCTCTGGTGCGGGGCGCGGGCTGCTCTCCGAACCATTTGAAAACATGCCCGGCAAGTTCTTTGAGTGAAAAGGGAAATATTTCGCTCAAAAAATCAGAGGCCGCGCTAAGATTATAGTCTAACAGGACGCCATCCCTGTCGAATATAATGGCTTTGTATTGAGCATTATTATAAGAATTGTTATTCGAATTAGTCATGAAAATTACCTCTTAATTATTCGCGGAACATTCATTGTTCCAAAAAAGTCCGGAGCCGTTATTGCCCGGGCTTGTTTGTTTTTGATACGAAAGGGAAAGCGTTCGGCAAATGATTGAATATGCATTTTGCCCGGGCCCAGACGCCACCGGTAAATGGGCTGGGACAGCACCCAATCACTGCCAATACGGCCAAATCCCGGTGCCCGGGTTTTGAACCGCGGCAGGGTGCGGGTTGGTTCCGTAAGGGTCATTGTTATAATGTGACCATTGGAGTCATTTACGGAAACAGTATTCTCCTGCCATTTAAATTCGGCCATTTCTTTTGGAACGCCCCATACCGTTCTTCCGGCCATGACAGATTGTTCATCATCAACCCAGATGTTATGCACAAAAGCCGCTATTTTTTTTCCAAAACGGGCCGGTGAACTAAATACAAGTTCATCGTATATAAGCGGCCCTTCAAGATAGCGGACCAGGGCGATAATAACTCTCTGCGATACGAACGCTGGTTTCAGGGGGTCCGGCAATTCCAGGGGTTCGGCAGTTTTAAAAAAACCTATCCATATTTTACCCGCAACCTCCCAGGGAGGCGGCGGAAAGCCGGAGTTTTCGGACGTGTTGATATTTTTCATTGCTCATCTCCCAGGGTACCATGATCCTTGCGGGCCGTGCCCCCGATGGATATAAAAGATTGAAAGAGTCGCGGAAAGAGATCAAAAAAGATATACGAGCTTTTGAGAACTCCGGGAATGTCGAGAATTTTTTTGCCGGAACCAATTGATTTAATTATTTTGCGCGCTGCGGAGAGGGGAGTGAGATATGAGAAATCGGCCATACGGGGTAAGGAATTGCTTTTCACGTGTTTTTTGAAAAAATCAGTGCCTGCCACATTGCCGAGCCGTACCAGGAGTACCGTAATAGAACTGTTTGCCACCTCAAGCTGGAGTGTTCTTGTATATCCTTCTATGGCCGCTTTCGCGGCAGTGTAGGCCGCGGGCAGGTGGCCGGTAAACAGCCGTCCTGCTGAAGAACCGATATTTACAATGTATCCCTGTTGCCCGTTCTTCATATGTTTCAGCGCCGCCCTGGTTCCGTATACCATCCCGTTAAAGCAGACATTCATCATCTTGTCCTCGTCGTTATGCGATAGATCTAAAATGTTTCCCGGTGAAATAAAGGATGCGTTATTAATAAAGAGATCAATACTGCCTGTTTTTTCAAAAACTGAGTCTACCCACCGGAAAAGGGCGTCCTGGTCTGTGACATCGCACTGATGAAAAGAGATAGCGCCGCTGAACGGTGAGCCCGATGCTGTTGAAATATTCTCTTTGGATATATCGCAAACAAAGACCTGCGCTTCCGCAGCAGCCAGTTCCCGTGCCAGGGCCCAGCCGATTCCCTGGGCGCCCCCGGTAACCAGGCAGGTTCGATTTTTCAAATCTATTTTGGTTTTTTTATTCATCTTTATAGCATTTGCTCTGCAAGGATCGCAGCAAGGATAAATACTCTGTCAATGTTTTGAGGTGAATATTCATCTTTGGCCAGCCATAACATATCGGTAAATGCTTCGGATGAATATTTATCCAGAAGGAACGTGAGAGCCTGTTCACGGGATTGCTTAAAGGCGGTACTCTGAAAGCCTTTTCTTCCCATATCCTGAAGAGCAATAAGGGCAAACGCTGTTTCTATGGGAGTGGAATTATCCATGCCCCATCCACCGTCTTTTTGCTGGTTCTTGATGAGCGCTACAGCTCCTTTTTCCGCCGCTTCAAGCTTGTTCCATTCGGAAAGAGCAAGGACGCAATGCATGGTTGTGTATATCCAGGAACTCTGCCATTTATCGCCTTCCCAGCGGCCGTTGGGCAGTTGTTCGGAAATAATTTTCTCCAGAGAAAGCGGAGCCGCTTCACCAAATGCCGAGAGTGTGCAAAGAGCACGGGCCGACACGGAAAGCGCCGATTGCATTTCAAAGGACCAGGCGCAGAAATGATCACCTTTTTCAAACTGCCGTAGTATGGATACATCGACTTGAAATCCCAGGGCACGCGCAACGCCAAGGGCTGCGCCGGTATCATCTCCATCGGGCTGAAAACTATCGCTCGCGCCAATGCCCGACGCCTGTATTGCCGGTACAAGGTTTTTGGCAAGAGGAGTCACCACATCTTCAAGCTCCGGCGCTTTAAGGAGACCCGCAGCCAGGAGAGCCCAGAGAGAAAAGGACTGCTCAAAGCGGTAACTGGGAAAGGCCGCAGGCAGAACTTCAGGAATGCCGACGCCTGTTGCGCCGGCAGACCGGGTAAGGTAGTTTACCGCAGCCGCTGCCTGTTCCGCGAGAGCGGGATTATCTCCGGCCATTTTTAGCCAGGCGGCAGTGGTGGCGGGAGAATGGCCAACACTGCCGGCGCTGTCCACAAGGGCTGGATCGGCAGTAATGCCCCAGTCTTCCCAGGAGGCTGCAATGGCTTTTGTTTTTTCAGGGTGAAAATATGTTCTAATCAGTTCAATGCGATTGCCGCCCATTTCAATAAGCGCGGCGTATTGTTCATGAGGAATCGATAAGCCCGCTTCTTTCGCGTCCTTTACCATACCCGGGATGAAAAGCTCGGCGCCGTTAGGCGGCTCTTCATTGGCCAGCCATTTCCCGGCTGATTTGCCCAGGTATTCCAGCCCTGCTTGCGCGGCTGTTTTTGTTTTTTCAGCAGCGCCAAAGCGGTGCAGGGCGAGAATGGCCGCCAGCGTAGGAACGTCCCGGCTGATCTCGCAGGCTGGTAAGCCCCAGCCGCCGTCATTTTTTTGCCGGGATATAATCCAATCAAGCGTTTCATGTATATTGTTTGGCCGAAAACAAAGTGCGCGTGCCGTCTCATAGAGAGAAGCGCTCATGCTGCCTTCGCTTGTATTCAAAGAACTGAGTGTGTTTCGTAAGTCCTTAATAAGCATTTGTGATATATCTTTCAAATCGAACTCTCCTTCCTGTTTCTTGTTATGGTTACTCTCTCAAGAAACTCTTTTTAAATAGGGCCGGTTCCCGAAGATTTTATCCCGGGGCCATGCTCTGTTTCACGGGGTTGAAACCCCGAGCTACAACACGTCGCCCCGCTGGGGCTATTCTGTCTTGGGTCAGCATTGAACC
>JAAENB010000220.1 GCA_024224995.1 bacterium
CTGGGCCAAATTAACGGGGTTCCGACGCCTGCTGCTGCTTTCGGTCGTTCTCACGGCTCTTTTGTGGGGCGTTTTGTATGCGAAGCCTGCTGTTGAAGAGTATGAAGATACTTTTGTGGAGGGTATGGCGCTGGTCTACTACTTGTCCGACCATGTGAACGAATACTATATTGAAAACCTGAATGAGATTGTAAAAATAACCAAGGAACCGGAAGTTGCGCAGGCGGTCTACACCGGGGACAAGAGTAAAGACGCCGAAGGGACGCCAAAAGGCAAGAAGATAACGTTGAAGAAGAAGGCTCGATCCGTTGAAAAGGTTATCATCAAAAAATCATGGAACTACCTGACGCTGACTGATGTTTTTCGCTATTCTTTAATCTATAATAATTCCGGGGACCTCAAAGGGGCTCTACCGGTTGTTATCGAAGAGATGAAGAAGCGCGGTTGGGAGATTATTAGTTATAAAAATCGTTTTAATCTGAATCCCCCGAAGTCGCCCAAAGTCATAAACGCATTGACTGACATAGGGGAGCCCTATGTGGATCTGCTCATGAATATTAAGGTGCCCCTGGACCCGGCGCAAGCCGCTCCCAACTTTGCAGGCGGATATGTTGTAGGAGAACTGCAGATTCATTTAAAAGAGCTTCACGATCTCAAGAAGGCGGGCCATGCTTACTATAAACTGGAGCGTGAACTGGTTGAAATAAAAAAATTTGTATATGAAGAACTTAAAGAGATCATCAAGTCTCCGCCGCCTCAAGGACTAACTCCCAAACAGCTAAAGGCGCAAAAGGCGCTCGAACAACAACTGCCGGTTCTAATGCAGAGTATGAAGAGTCGAATTGATGCACTTCAGGAGAAGGGGAAAAATATATTTCGCGAGGCATACGCCAGGCAGGAGCGGGGCATAGGCATACCTGATAAAGATAAACTGGATGACATGAAAGATCTTGAAACAAGTGTCCAGCAAATACTGGACAGAGATGTGAAGCTGCCCGCTAAACCGAAGAAAAACCAGATGGAAGTTGCTCTTCTTAGAAAATTTATGGTAATATATAAAAAGTTGAATTTGGATATCAAAAACGATTACGATAGCCATAAAATAGTCGTGGTAGAAAAACAGAAGAAATTTTACGATAGTACTATAGCTGCGGGTACGCATGATTGGGAGTTAATCAAAAGGATTCTGCGTGCATCTCATGAAGGCAGTCCCCCGCCGGAAAAATTGGTGTATGTTAAAAAATTCTTTGAACGTCTTGAAAGTATCTTTGAGGGTACAAACGAAGGCCGTAACTACCCTAAGCTAAAGAAGAATATCGATACAATGTTGAAAAAAAGCGACGCCAAAGTACAATAGTGAAGGCTGTACATGCCGAAGATTCTCTCTCAAGGAACTGATTTTTAACAGGGCCTGTTTCCGGGGGACTTCGGAGCCTGTACCTCGTGAAAGCGACGTGACGTGACGTCACGTCGCTTTCAGAAAGAATCTTCGGCTGATTTTCCCTGATCGCTGGTATTTCGAAGTTTTATGAACAAAAAACAAAACAAACAGACAACGATCTTCTTCGTTATATTCCCTGTTTTCATCATTGGTATTTTTGCCCTATCCTTTCTTTTCCTGAAGCCAAAAACATTCGAAGCCGATATGATTCTTGAATCGGATCATTTTATTGCCTACAGCAGCACTTCAGCGGCTCAAACCAAAAAGGCCCTTGCCGTTGCTGAAATGGTCTATACTGCTTACACCGGGTTTATTAAGGATTGCGTGAGCAAGCCTCTTTCGGCCAGGGCTCAAAAGCATAAACTTATTTTCTATCGAGATAAAAAACAATTTAAGGAATACAACCGGGCTTCGGGCTGGGCAGAAGGGTATTATTTATACCCCTATTGTCATCAATACCTTGAACCCGGGGCAAAGAATCCCTACCACTGGATGAACCATGAAATAATTCACCAGCTAAACCGGGAATACGCGTTTCTTGAGCTTCCCAAATGGCTCGACGAAGGACTGGGAGAATATATTGGAACCAGTAAAATAGGGGAAAAAGAAATTTTATTGGGAGACCTCGACTATAATACCTATCCCCTGTGGTGGCTTCCTTCATTAGAACTAAGCGGCAGCCTTGAACCGGATATGAAAAACCGGAAAATTATGCCCTTACGGTCAATTATAACCAATTATAGAATTCTCGATATTAACGAGCATTTTAACCTCTATTATATTCATTGGTGGAGCCTTGTTCATTTTTGCATGCATTATAAAAAAGGAAAATACCGCGCCGGGTTTAAAAACCATATTAAAGCAGGCGGCTCCATTTCCGATTTTAAAAAGCATATTGATCCTGTTGAAATAATTGAACCGCTCTGGTACGAGTATCTTCGAAGAATCAGCTCAGAAACTAAATAGCATTGCGAGCTGCATCTGACCCGGCCCTTCGGCTCCGCTCAGGGACCGGATGGCCGGGAAAATACGAAAGAAACTATGGTTGAACCGGGGTCTATTTTGCGAAGATGCTCCGGGCAAAGGTTTGGTTCTGAGAGACGTTGCAGTGCAACGCCTTTACTGGCTGGTTTCAGGTCAGGGCTATGGAGATTCTGAGGAGGGATGCGACTCCTGCGACTCCTGCGACCCCTGCGACCCCTGCGAGGGCGAGGGGTGCGAGGGGATCGGTACGCGGTGTTTATTTGGGGTTTAACCCCCTCTGTGGTGTTAACCCGGGACAAATCTCCGGAAACCAACCCGTAAAGACGTTGCATGCAACGTCTCTCTTCCCGGAAACAGGCCCTATTTAAAAAGAGTGTCTTAAGAGTCTTACTCGAACGCAAGATCCGCAACAACAGGAAAGTGATCCGAACCGCCCAGGTGAAGGACGTGGGCGTAGGAGCAGCGGAAGTGCCGGGTGAAGAGGATGTGGTCGAACCTGTTTTCAAGGGTATAATAGCGTAAGGGCCAGCGCCAGGTATAGCCGCTGGAGTCATAGAGGGGAAGGGCGTTGGTGAAGCCTTTAGCGCGAACGTAATTTACGGCGCTGCCGCTTTCATCTTCATTAAAGTCGCCAACAACAATAGCCGGAGTTTCCGCGCCCAGGCTTCCGAAAAAATGGCTTATTTCCTGCTGGCGAATATCCTTTGTGGCAAAATAGGCGCTGCCGAGAAATCCGATGCTCCCTTTCTCATTGAGAGGCGGATGGAGATGAACATTCAAAAAAGAAATTTTCCCCGAAGGGGTATTCACTTCCGTGATCCACCCGGGGAACCAGCCGTGTTTCGCGACAATATATTTTTTGTCCGTAAGCGGGAACCTGGAGAGGATCGCAAGTCCCCCGGCCCCTCGATAATGTTTGAATACCATATAGGGGTATTGGAGAGATAATTTTTTTCGAATATATCCTTCCCAATAGCGTGTAGTCTCTTGCAGTAAAACAATATGGGCGTTCGCGGTAGTAATCGCATTAATGCATTCCACAGGCGCGCTCATGCCGAAATTGATATTGTAGGTGCACACCCGTATTATATTTTTTTCCGGGGGACGAATTGAATGGTACTTATTCCCCGTACCCAGGCAATTGAGAAAAATAAACAGAAAGCTCAAGCCTGCCACGACAGCAAATCGTATTATTTTTTTTGATATAATCATTATGATATTCTGAATAAATCATGGGGCTGCTTTTGCAAGTATTTTTTGCAGAAGGACCGGAAATTAAAAACACCTTGCAATTTACCGGTTTTAGAGCTATGATATAGTATCGTTTATAAAGTGAAGGAGGATCTGCCGATGAAACGTTTAAAAAAAGAATTAAAAATTAGTCTGATATTCATTGTTATACTTGCCGGTGCAATACCGGTACAGACTCAGGCAAAACCCGGTATAAAAATTATAAAAACAGTTCACGGATGTAAGCGCTTTCTTAAAGAGAGAGTCCATCCAAACCGGTATATCGTAAGTACCTCTCAATCACGGCCATACTCACCGGTTATATATGATATACAGAAAAATAAAACGATATCACTGCCTTCAATTGATAAGATTCCCGGTTTACCGGTAGCGATAAAGATACCCAGGGGATCGAGAAACAGGTATAAAAGAAACGGCCTTACCCTGGCAGGAAAAAACTGGAGATGGTATGATAAAAAGATAGTCTATTATAATGAAGAAAAAGGAGTCGCCGGTATTTTCCTGGACCAGAAAAAAAAGAGAAAGATAGTGCAGGGGAATCCGCCCTGTCCTGACGGATCTTCATCACGGCTTGTTGCGAAGTATAACATGTATTTATGTGATAGTACCCGAAAATATGTAAAAGAAAAAGTATACATAGGAAGTGTTCACGTTCAGTATTACGCTGAGCTAGATCTCAAGTCCCGGCAGATTCGATCGATGACTCCATTAGAGCGCAATTGGAATGATCCCAATGAACAGGAAGGAGTTCAGCCAATTGGAGTAGATCCCGAAGGGAAGTATTTTTATTATTTTAATAAGGTTTTCTTCTATAAAAAGAAGCAAACTCCGGGCCATATTCTCCTGCACCGGTTTAATATTGAGGAGAAGAAAGTGGACTGGAAGTATACTGTACCGGTTCCCGTCCGTTACAAAGGGAAAACCGCGCCTACTTACGGCATCAGTGCCATGTTTTCAGATGACTTCTCAAAGATCTTTTTCCGGGAATACGACCAGGGCATGGATTATAAACCGTCCGTGGGGTGGTTAAAAAATCCAACAGCCAGGGGTTATATAGTAGATACTCTTAAAAAGTCACATATTACCATAGGGATACCTGTAACTGCCTATGGCCAGTGTTTTGACCGTGAAAATAAGTATTTAATCGTCGGCAGCAACCAGACCGGGAATCTTCACCGCTATGATCTTGCAACAGGGAAAGAGACCCGCAAAATAAAGTCAATGAAGAGTATTTTTAAGATAATTTTATCACCAAATTCACGGTATTTGTATATATTTACCAAGTATGGAGTGGAGGTACGTTCCTGGCCAACGCTGAAAAAGGTTAGAACCATTCCGCTGAGAAAGATCTTTCCCGGGATAACAAAGCTCCTGGTAGGGGAAACAATAAATGTTACAGCAGACGGGAAGTTCGCGGTTATTGGTATATTAAAAAAGGGGAAACGCGGACCCTGGGCTTCATCGGACCGGGATGACGGGTTTTATTTGTTATCAATAGGAGATTAGTTGGGAGTGATACCTCTCAAGAAACTCTCTCAAGAAACTCTTTTTAAATAGGGCCTTCTTTCTTCATAACGAGGGGCTGGAAGCCCCACGTTATGAGAAATACCCATAGCCCGGGGAAACTAATCTATAAACAGAGCCTGTTCCCGGAAGATTTTATCCGGGGTTTTGTTCTGCTGCCCTATGGGGTTAAAACCCCGGGCTAAAATTGGCTCATTTTCTA
>JAAENB010000221.1 GCA_024224995.1 bacterium
AAACCTCGGACAATGATGGGAAGGTTCCTCAGGGAAAGTAGCTGCTGCCGCCAACCGGACTCGGGAAATCCGACCGTCCGGGATGAGAAGGGGGCTTGCGGAAACGTGAACTATGGTGGAATTAGGAACCCGCCGCACAACCGAAAGGGTGCGTGATTCGGAAACTCTCCGCCTAAAACTGCGCGCGCCGTATTTCTATCCCAAGGACGGAAAGTGAATCAGGTATCCTCAGTTGATGACCGGATGCTGACGAACCGGATCTCGCAAGAGGTCTTAGAAAGGCTTGAGCCGTAAGTGGGGAAACTCACAAGCCCGGTTCTTAGGGGGCTGGAGCGGGCCGACAAGGCCACAATCTAGCTGGTGAAAGTCCAGCCATATCAGTTACTCGTGTCGGATATGTAGCGATACCACATCCCGGGGCAGGCAACCATCCGGGCTATGCGTGGTGTAAACGGCTTGGCTGCCCTGAAGACATAGAACTTCAGCGGTAGGTGCAACCTGGGAGTCTAGCGAGTATGGGAGCCTGAACATAAAGGAATGACTGCACCCCCGAAATCTGAACCCCCTGTTGAAGTTGCATTACAGGGAACATTCAGCGTGCCGAACCGGTAGCCCCTGTGGTGAGGCCGTTGCTCTTCGGGAAGAAACGGGTAAATGCACCGAAGGGACGCTGCGGGGTATGGGTCCAAGCACCTATACAAAGATTGTGGAGATAATGTCGGGAAGGGCCGACTTCCGGCAGGGACTGACAACAACCTGCAAAGACCCTCTGTTGTAGGGACGACTGAAGACAGGGGGAGGATTTCGGTCTGGCGCATGAGCCAGTATGAGCGATGAAGGGGGGGTAACTCTCCCTGATGTTGCGCAGAAACCGCAAACCGCAAAAGACGGGAGCGGTCAAATACAATCTGAAATGAAGTCGGTATCATACACCCCTTTGCAGGGCTTGCCGTGGCATCCGGGAATGAGGTACGGACGGAATGATGAAAGTAGGACGCAGCACTGCAAAGGGTAACGCCCTGAGCAGGCAAAGGGGCTCTGGGCATCTGGCGGGTCCTGGCCAGTCCCGAACTCAGAATCGGGGTAAACTGAAGGTAATTGGGGTCGGACCAAGCTAACCGCTTAATATCAATCGAATTATGGTGTGATTTTAGCCTTAAAACGGGCCTATAATCGCTTTTTTGGGGCCAAAAAGAGCGATATAGAAATATGAAGACAAGTCCGGGCAAGCAAATTGAGTCCTATATTGCCCTTTTTGATACCAAAAAATGCGGTATAGGCTGTTAGAACAGTCATATTTTGAGGTGATTTGTTGAATATTCAGTTGGTTGACTTGGTTCGACCCCGGTGCCGCAAAATGGGCGAAAATATGACCTTATTTTTGATGTAAAAACAAATCGTTCTGTTTTTGATTATCAGTATGCATTATGCCCAAATGGTATTTATGTGACAGATATAAAAAAACAGTTAAACTTTTAAGGAGTCAAATATGAATGCCGTCCTGACATCCCGGGCCTCAAAAAATTTGGATAATCTGATAGAAGAAATCATTGCTGATGCAGAGCCGTCGATTTTATTAACTGGTAAAGGCAAAAAAGCGGTTTTAATGTCGTTTGATGAGTTCAGCTCATGGCAGGAAACTTTGTATCTGCTGTCCAATCCTGTGAATGCGGAACATCTTCATAAATCAATAGAAGAAGCAAAAGAAGGGAAAACATTTGAAAAAGAGCTGACCGAATTATGAAAGTTATATTTACCGAAGCCTCATGGACAGATTATTTATGGTTCCAGAAAAATGACAGAAAACTCCTGAACAGAATAAATAATTTAATCAAAGAGATAAAGAGAAATCCATTTGAAGGCATCGGAAAACCTGAACCTTTGAAGGCTAATTTAACAGGTTACTGGTCACGGCGAATCAACTCCGAACACAGGCTTGTATATGAAGTTTCCGAAGATAAACTGGTTGTTCAGGGTAAATACCAAACGAATCGTTTTTCTGACGAATTAGTCTCTGCATGTGTCGAAATGTTAAAAAATGGAATCCCGATCCCAAACCTGAATGGGTGACCTGCATTCCATCCCGCAATCATCCCACACTGGTTCCTGATTTTGCGGAGCGTCTTGCAAATGCCCTCATAACTATTCAGCTTTTTTTCTTTTTGTTTTTTTATTGCATTGTTTTAAAATGTATGTTACTTCTCTTTTGGTTAACTCATGTGATTAATTATGTATATACGCAGAAATCTGAAACCGGGCCGGAAAGGCACAAAAAAACTGGTTGATATATGTGGGGACAATCTTGTCTGTGTCCGGTACCGGTATGATGAAAAAAGAAAAAAGCGGCTGAAAACCGTTGAAATTATTATTGATGAAACAGACTGGGAACCGCAGGAAAAGAAATCTGTAACAGACAGT
>JAAENB010000222.1 GCA_024224995.1 bacterium
ATGTCCTGGGAGAGGGATGGTTTCAGCAGATCATGCCGGGCCGCTACGGGATATCTGTATTTTACCTGCTGGAAACATACCGCCATACTGTGGTGATCCGTTTCAGCGACACGGATGTTGTGAAATTTGATATGAACCTGGAACCTGCTTATTCCGAGGGACTGCCGTTTGAGCATTCAATGCTTCCTGAAGTGGTCTTCAAACCTGCGGGTCAGACACAGGGCACTCTTGAGGCGCTTGATTATGACAGCGAGGTTTCAGTCTTCGGCGATGTGGTCATGGGATATTCAGGAACCGATGTCGGCATATACAACCCGGTGCGGTTCAGATACACACGTCCCGACGGAACTGTGTATATCATTCACACGCAGAACGGCATTGAAAGTATGACCGATCAGTACGGACATACAGTCACCTATGACGACAACGGAATTCACAATTCTTCGGCGAGCATCACTTTTGACCGTGATCCCGGTGAGTCCCGGATAAAAAAGATAAACGGCCCGGGCGGACACGGGGTTGAGTACAGCTATGACGAAAACGGCACGCTGACACAGGTGGTCAAAACCGGTTCCGAGTCGCTTTTTGACAGGATGATGGGGAATTACAGCTATAAATACGGAGTGACAGGAAAACGTGTCTTAAAAGAGATCAAAGCTCCCGACGGAACTGTTCTCGGCTCTTTTGTGTATGACAGCAGAGGGCGCATGACAGGTCTCATTGACGGAAACGGCAGGGAAGTTGTCTATGGCTACAATGTGCCGAGCCACACGCAGGTGATGACCGACCGCCGGGGAAATGAGACTGTGTATGAGTATGATCACAAAGGGAATGTCACACGCAAAGAAGACCCTCTGGGAAATGTGACAGCATGGACATATGATGACAACGGTTATGCCGACAGTGAAATACTGACAGACAGAAACGGGGAAACTGTTTCTCATAAGACATATGAAAATGACGAACGCGGGAACAGGCTTTTTGAGCATGTTCATCTGACATCCGAAGGGAAAGTGCTGACAACCGG
>JAAENB010000223.1 GCA_024224995.1 bacterium
GCCCTCGGCAGCACCGTAAACCTTACCGGCATCGACGGCAGCTTAGAGGTGAGCTACAGGCTTGATCCGTGGGGGAAAATCAGGGAGCAGGCCGGTACGACTGTCAACCGGCATATCTTTACAGGGCAGGAGTATGATGAGAACACGGGGCTGATATATTTCGGGGCAAGGCTTTATGAACCGGAGACTGCGAGGTTTGTCACGCAGGATGCTTATCTTGGCGAGCGGGGGACTCCGCCTTCTCTCCACAGGTATGTTTATGCTTACTCGAATCCCACGGCAAATTATGATCCTGACGGTAATATGGTAATAGCTGAAAACGACTTATACAGATTCATCAACATATCAGAACCACGTGAAAAGAACAGGCAATATTGGACAAGTCTGAAAAACCATCGTCTGGTAAAAGCGGTTGCTGAAATAAAGGGCGTTTCCAAAGAACAACTGGCCGCTCAGGAAGATTTCAGTGACCCGTTTTATCAAAAGAAGGGTACAGTTGTAAACGATATCAAATCAGGCATCAATGCAATCGGTATAACTTTGAACAACGCAAAATCGCAAGCACTTCTTATTGTTGAAAAAGACAGTGGCGAAAATATTGCAAAAGCAGAGGCTTTCAAATTTTTAGGCTCGGATTTTTATGCTGCTTACAAGGCAGAAGAAAATGGCTGGCTGCGTGTTTTATTTGATACTGATTTTGCCGGATTACAGGCTGGTGATGCTTTACTGCTTTCCAATTATATGCATTTTGCAGATTTACAGTCCAAAGCGAAAAATAATGAGAGCCTTTCTGTTGCCGATTATATGATGAACAAAGCAGCATTATTAGCTCCGGGACTTCGCATAGGACACTTCTTCGGCCGTCCTCTTGCCGAAGATGTTCTGACAGTTACCGACAGCGGTGCAAGGCCGGCAAAGAGGTTTAATTCGGGATTAAATTTGTCTGCAGAGTTAGCTTTCAGTGTTTGCCCGTTAATGTTAAGCAGATTAAGATTATTAGGTAAACAGAATTATTTGGTAACTGTTTACAGAGGAATGGGGCAGACTGAGTTTAGGGCACTTTGCAACGGTGAACCTTTAAAAAGCTTGGCTCAACTTCAAAATGTGGCAACAAAAAAGTCTCTTTTTCAAACATATGTCAGACATTCTTTTAATAGCTCTAAACCTCCCAGTCCATATGTTTCTTTTACAGGAAGTCCTGGTATTGCCCGCCATTTTATAATTGAAGGTATGCCTGAAGGTTTTAAAGGAGCAATTTGGGATTTTATGATAAGAACAGGGTTGAAAAGACCAACAATTGCTCAAGGTAAGGTAATTGCCAAAATCAAAATTAAACGTTCAGATTTGTCCAGAACATTTCACTTTTCACAAGACGAATTAGTTGCTGCGGGCGGAACAAAAATTCATTCAATTGAAGCACTGGTAAATCCATCAGTTCAGTCTTATTTGTCACCCAGAATTTTTTTTGGATCGACCTTTACTGTTGGAATTGGGGTTGGAGTTGGTAATACAGTAATAGAAATAATAGAATAGAAGTTACAACGGATAATAAATATACGATTACACACAGACAGGATTGAAAATGATTAAAAAAGTTTTATCAATTATTGGTTTTATTTGGGGAATATCTGCTTTAATACTTTTTCTGTATGTAGTGTTTGAATCAAGAAAATGGAAACATATCAACTCTTCTATTCAAAACGACTATTTTGCAGCTTTTGTTTCATCATTATTTCTTGGTCCAATAGGGTTAATTTTATTATTAATCGAAAAAATTAATGAATTTTTTAAAAATGAAATAAAATAATAAGGGTGCGGCTCTTTTGCGATAGAGGTTGTACCACATTAACTAATTGATATATAAATAGTTTATATTGCTATTCAATTGAACTGGTGCTGAAAAAGGCTGAAATTAATAGAATACAACCTATTGAATTTATATACAATATTGCAAAAGAGCCGCACCCAAATAATAATTGGGTTGCATAAATTATCGACACTTTGGGAATCCAAATAATTCCTGATTAACAGTTCGGGGACTCAATACTTATTAATCAGTAATTGATAATAGTAAGAGTTGCCCTGTGGCTGCCTTTTCCAAGGTAGTATACGGGAATTGTCAAAATTATCATGATAGATATAGAAAGGTTTTAAGTATGAATACTTGGAATATAAGACAGATAATCGAATCATATAAAAAAATGAATTACTTTGTTCATTTTGCACCGTTTTTAGAATCACTTTTTGCCTCTTTTGATTTATCTCGCTTTCATTTGCATACTTCACATTCAAACTTATGTATATTTAAAGATATCAAAAGTGTGATTGATATTCCAAGAGCAGAACTGAGAGTAATCCCTGAAAATGATCCAAACTTGGTTTGTATGGAGGTGATATATTATTGGGAACAAGGTAAAATTGTTAGGAGAATAAGCGATAGAAAAATATTACCAATAACAGAGGCGCTAACTGAATTCAAAGATTTTTTTCAAATCTTTAATATATTAATCGAGAATCTTGGAAAGCATGCTATAATATCATTTTTGGATTAACCAAGGCCAGATGAATGGGGACAAAGCACTTGGGCAATTTTTAAAAATGAATATACCATCGGACGTCATTCTTCCGGGTTAAAATTTTTTTTGTATTTTTCGTATTTTTTTGTATTTTTCGTGTTTTTTCGTGTAGTTCGCGGTTTACCGGCTTAAACCGGCAGCCGATTATCCCGGTTGCGCTCAGAAAAACAGTTGACATTAACAGGAAAATACATTAATGACTGAGATTATGCTGCCTGTTGAAGCCGCTGTCATAAAATTATGCTGTACCCGGGAAAACGCATTATCCGGGCCGTGGGAAAATCCCCGTGATTTTCCCGTTTTCCCCCGGAATGACATAATCTGAAAATTGGGATAATACATCCCTGATGAGGAGGGAGCATGCTGAGAAAAAGTATAATGGCAACCGCTGTTTTTCTGGTGATAACAGGATGCGCATATCAGGCTGCCCTGGCTGATATCCCCGCCTCCGAAAGAAACGCCCTGACCGATCTTTACACCGGCACAGGCGGCCCCGGGTGGGACAACAGCACAGGCTGGAACGGCAGTCCCGGGACAGAGTGCGGATGGCACGGGGTGACCTGTGACAGCCAGGGCACTCATGTGACAAGAATCGATCTTGACAGCAACAGTCTTGAGGGAAACCTTCCGGAGTCCCTCGGGAATCTCACAGAACTCAGCCTGATCAATCTGAGCTACAACAGTCTTTCCGGCAGTATACCGGTGTCCGCGGGAAACCTCGCAAAACTCGCAGCTCTTGACCTGGGTGTCAACAGCCTGACCGGAAATATTCCCCCGGAACTGGGAAACATCCCCTCCCTGACTTACATATTTCTGCACTATAACAGTCTGACAGGCACTGTTCCCCGGGAACTCGGGAACCTGGCAAAACTGCGGCTGCTCAAACTGGGAAACAATGAGCTGTCAGGCGGTATTCCCCCGGAACTGGGGAACCTGCCGGCTCTTCAGTACCTCACTCTTTACAAAAACCGCCTGGAGGGCAGCATTCCGCCGGAACTGGGAAACCTGGGAAA
>JAAENB010000224.1 GCA_024224995.1 bacterium
CATATGGAAACCCGTTTCGGCACAGTTCCTCAATGGGCAAAAGAAAAAATCAAACAAGCCGACACAGAAGTAATTGAAAACTGGAGTATCCGCCTGCTCAGCGCAAATTCGCCGGAAGAAGTGCTGGCAGAGGACAGCAAAGGAAATTAGCACTGTACTGAAATGTATTTTTAGCACTCCGCTGAAAGGACGAAGATTTGACAGACAAGTTTCGCCCGAGGATATCCGCGCAGAGCGCTACAAACTGCATTCCCACGCGGAGCATGGGAACGAGGACAGGGGGGATTTTAAATTTTAAATGATTCCCCAAGCTGTGGATACGCCTGCTGAAAAGCTGAAAAGTGTTAACTAAATTTATACACGGAGAATGCCATGAAAAGACTAACACCGCCAAAACAGACAACATTATCAATTTTATCGTATATGTCAGCATTAATCCTGACATGCCTTCCATTTCTTTTTCCACATTTTTCTTTTGCCGCCGGGAATTCAGTATGCGCTGAAGTGAAACTCGAAATCAAACGGGTGTGGCTCTTTTGTGATAATTTAAAAAAAGTGTGTTTTTTATATCAGTTGTATGTTAAAACAGATCCTTCTTAAACAAATAAAAGGAGGATCAGTAAAATGACAGCAGCAGCAACAGTATTTGAGAACAATTATTCAGAAAACAGTGACAATTTTTCAGAAGCCGCTATGAAGTTTGAAGAAATGATAAAATTCCTTTCATCACCGGAGAGCAGGGAGCTTACACACAGTGAGGCGGAGTCACTGCTGCATACAGAAGGAACAGAGTTGCTGCGCCGAATGCTGCAGGGCCACTTTGATGCCAGGGGACTGGGCAATATAGGCCCGGTGATTCAGGGGAGTGACGAAGTTGAGCGGTCACGCGGACAGGAGAAGAATCGGAAGTTGGAGAGCATATTCGGGCGTGTGAATGTTAAACGTCTGGCGTACAGTGCCAAAGGTTCGGACAGTCTGTTTCCCAAAGATGCTCAGCTTAACCTGCCGGGAGATATTTATTCTCACGAACTGCGCAGGAAAGTAGCACGGGAAGCCGCAAAGGATTCTTTTGACGAAGTCTGTGCAACAATTGAGGAATATACCGGAGCACATGTGCCGAAACGACAGGCCGAAGAACTGGCAAAGCGGGCTGCGGCTGATTTTGATGCTTTTTATGAGAGACGTAAATGTACTGATCCTGAACAGGCCGGACAGACAGGTCGGATTCTGGTGCTGACAGCCGACGGAAAAGGAATCGCAATGCGTCGGGAAGATCTTCGGGAAGCCACCCGCAAGGCAGCAGAGAAACAAAGAAAAAAATTGGGAAAACGGCTTACAAAGGGAGAAAAAAGGAATCGGAAGCGGATTGCAACCGTTGCGTCTGTTTATACAACCGAACCCTTTGAACGAACTCCCGAAGATGTTGTGAGGGAACTGGGACCTGTGCGCGAAGTTACCGATATAAAACGGCCCCGGCCGGAATCCAAGAGAGTCTGGGCAAGCATTGAAAAACCGAAGGAAGAAGTAATCAAAGAAATATTTGAGGAAGCTTTGCGGAGAGATCCTGACCGCTGCAAAATTTGGACAGCAGTTGTGGACGGAGAGGATAAACAGCTTGAACTTATTGAAAAAACAGCAGTGAAATACGGAGTGGCGCTGATATGTGTCCTTGATATTATTCATGTGCTCGGCTATTTGTGGAAGGCAGCCTGCGTGTTCCATAAAGAGGCGAGCAGGGATGCGGAACAATGGGTCAGTGAACAGCTGCTTCTGCTTCTGCATGGCCGTCTCAGGCAGGTTACGAATACGATCCGACAGGCTGTCATAACACATCAGATTCCGGCAGACAGACGGGCTGCAGCCGATAAATGTTTGGATTATCTGCTGAAATATAAAAGAATGTTACGTTACGACAAATATCTGACCCGAGGACTGCCGATTGCATCGGGAGTTATTGAGGGAGCCTGCAGGCATCTTGTAAAAGACAGGATGGACAGAACCGGTGCCCGATGGGGACTTGAATGCGGTGAGGCGGTTTTACGCCTGAGAGCTCTGTTTGCCAGCGGAGATTTTGAAGATTATTGGAATTTTCATCTTAAGTGCGAGTATGAACGCAACCATGCATTATATAACAGAAGTGAGGAGGCAGAAGCGGAGGGAAGCCATTTACGACTGGTTAAATGAACTCTGTCACAGGAAAAACGCACATAAGATATATTCAATAAAAATAAGATATTATGAATAACCTCAAAAAATGTGTGTTAATAATTTCAAGTGGTTACATAGGTAAAAAGTGAAAAAAAGATATAAAAGTTTTCAGATTTTAATAAACG
>JAAENB010000225.1 GCA_024224995.1 bacterium
TCTGAAGTCTTTTTTTTATTCCGGCTTTTCCGATTACCCAGTCTCTTAATTTAAAGAATCTCACAGTCTTCTCCTTATCTGTTTTTTTAATCTGACCGGGATTATCCCTACAACGACACTTACAGGGTAAAACTAATGATTTCAGGAGGTTGTAAATACAGGTTGTTTTGTTCAAATCCTATGATTTCAAATAGTTATCTGCTAAGTGTCGTTGTAGGGTTAAGAGACTGGGTAATCGGAAAAGCCGGAATAAAAAAAAGACTTCAGATAATATTTCTGTGGTATCTCCTTTCTCTTATGGTCGAAACGAGAAAACATTCACTGAGTTCCGCATCAGTTCTTTCAGGGCTGAACAAATCACAGTTTTCCAAATTTTTGAAGAAGAATCGGAAGACCGTTGCATACACTTTGGATTCTTTGTCGAAAAAACAGGCAAAAATTCTGGCAAAGGCTCTGAAAGAGCTGACCGGTCTTCTGATCGGTGGTCATAATAATTGACAGCACTTTCCTGCAGCCCTCAAATGCGAAAAGGTCAGAGATTCAGTCACGGAAAGGGATTTGTCATAGGACATCAGTGGACGAATATCGTACTGTTCATCAACGGTTTCATTATTCCGCTGCCTCCGATTCCGTTTCATACA
>JAAENB010000226.1 GCA_024224995.1 bacterium
CAGCGGCAGACGCAATTTCCATAATTAGCTCTTGAGCTATTTTTCGCTTGAATTCTTGGGTGTATTTTTTTCTTTTTATCATTTGGTCATTCTCCTTTACTGTATGTTTTTTGTCATTACAGTTTTATGGGTTCAGACCAGGTTCACCACTGATAAATTCAATAATTATATCATAACCCAATTCATCTCTTAATTCCCTTATTCTTCTATCAAAATATTTTTGCTGGGTAGCTTCTAATAAGTCTTTAGAGCTAACCCATTCTTTTTCTTTTAGCATTTTTAAAATAAGTTGCTTGACTTTGCTTAACGTATGTTTTTTATTTGTATTCTCCATATTATTGTTTTCGGATCAAATATGAATAATGATTACTATTATTAATTTATGTATTAAGGATGCTTTGAAATTATGAGAGCTTTAGAATTATGTGCAGGCGCCGGTGGTCAAGCATTGGGCCTTGATAATGCAAATATTGAACACGTTGGTCTTATAGAAATTGATAAAGATGCCTGTCAAACTTTATCGAAAAACCGTCCTCATTGGAATGTAATTAATGAGGATCTTAAGAAAATAGATGCTGGTTCTTTTAAAAAAGTAGATATTATTTGTGGTGGTGTACCCTGCCAACCATTTAGTATCGCTGGCCAAAAACATGGACCAAATGATAGTAGAGACTTATTTCCAGAGGCTTTACGTTTCGTAAGAGTTCTAAAACCAATTGGATTCTTTTTCGAAAATGTTCGAGGTTTTGCTGATAAAAAATTTAATGATTATAGAACATGGTTAATCAATGAATTTATTGATTTAGGATATTATGTAGAATGGAAAGTTATTGAATCCGCTGATTATGAAGTACCTCAACTACGACCGAGATTTATTATGGTAGGAAAGAGAAACGGAGTAAAAGATTTTCCATGGCCTACACCAAAACGTAGATTAGTTACGGTCGCTAATACGATAGATGATTTGCTTAATGAAAATGGTTGGAATGGTTTAAAAGAATGGAAATTAAAAGCAAACAAAATTGCACCAACAATTGTCGGAGGTAGCAAAAAGCATGGTGGACCTGATTTGGGTCCTACAAGAGCGAAGAGGCAATGGGCTGAGCTTGGAGTTGATGGTCATGGCATTGCTAATGAAGCTCCAGATAAAAATTTTGAAGGAAATCCTAAATTAACCAATAAAATGGTTGCCAGGATACAAGGCTTTCCAGACGTTTGGGAATTCGTTGGTAAAAAAACTTCTGTTTACAGACAAATTGGTAATGCATTTCCACCTCCGGCGGCAGAAGCAATCGCTAATTCATTTATTGATTGGATTCAATATAATACCAATATTAAACCAGTTTATGAGCCGGTTCAAGCTACTATGTTTTAACTAATATCGGGTGGGGCATAGGCGTAAATACAAAACAATTACATAACAACTGGTTCCACTGGAATTGCTCCCATTGAGAAAACAACTTATCTGTTTGATTCCGTGATTTTTTACCAGGAGATAAGAACCAATCCCTCATTCCCAGTTCATTTACCATCCCCCCCCCCCAGGAAACTCCTCCAACTATAGCGCCAATCCTGCTCTATATAAAAGATAAAACTATACCGAGCTTACCTATAAACTGTCTGAACTGTGATTTGTGTGATTTTTTTGATTACCGTGATTTTGTGATAAAGAGCTCTTGTAATTGAGTTGGAGCTGGTGAGTATAAAGTTTGACAGGGAAAAAGTATAGGTCTGTGATGAATCATAATAATCAAAAAAATCACATCAATCATAGTCCGGACAATCCTAACGGAGAGCCATCTTAAATTCACACTTAAGAAAACAACTCTCCTCAGGAATTGTCAATCAAAAAATTAATTCTTCAGGAGGGAACCCATGCAGCAGCCAGTACAAATTACCCATAACAAAATCCCGGAAACCCGTCATAAGGAAGGGGCACTGAGCGGAATCGAAGTGACTCTTGACCAGGCGGAAAGAGAGACCCTTGAGATAATGCTCAAGGAGATAATACTGAATCTGCCCCTGGACACGGAATCAGATGAAGAGCTGTATCGGTCCGATATCCCCACTGAGCGGGAACAGTTTAAGCTGAATCTTTACGGCTATGAGATGCGGGCGCTTCGGACGCTGCTGCAAAAGGTGCGGTAGGGCGGCACCTTGAATGCGTTATCCGCACACAAAAGATTTTTATAATTGCGTGCGGATAACGCGTAAGCAAAGGAAAAATATGTTTTAGTTTTTTAAGAAATTTCCTTGCAAATTATAATTCCCTTTGTTATTACGTTAAACTCGACCTTTGCTCGGGATAGGCAGCCGGAAATTTTTTCAAATAGAGTATACAATTATGGGTGTAGATTTATCATTATGGGTTTTAAATAAGGAGGAAAAATATTTTATCATTTTCCCATTACAACGAAGGAGAGCAGCCTGGAGTGAAATAAGAGAATTGCCAACTGAGATGCTTCCGGATGATTTTTATTTATATAAAGCTTATGAGTATAATGATAAGTCTAATATCGGTATTAAAAAGGGATTTGGAAAATACAGTGGAAAAAGAAAACGTGAACCGGATATACAACTGATTGAGGATAGTTTAAGAAATGATCAACGATCAAGAATGACAAAAGAAGAGCGTATGCTTGATTGCTATGGTACTATTTTAAGATCTACAAAGGCAATATATCTGCAAGTAATGGCATTCGAAGAGGAATATCTTCTTTTTGAAGATTATTGCAGTTCTTATGCAAAGGAATTATTTTTAAATATTCCTGATGATTCGGATGTTCTATTATATTGGTGCTGACAGAAAAAATATGGAATTAAAACAGTTAAAAGAAATTATCGAAACCGTGGAAGCCATACTTCCGGAACAGGTATTTGTAGTTGTTCATACCTTTGAACGCAATGGACGGGAGCTCCATGTGGCGCTAACCAATCGTTTGAAAAAAGCCTGTAAACGCGGGCGCGTATGGAAGTCAAAAGAATTTTTAACCGCGCTAAAAAACGCCGAATACGGATTTGACGAAAATCATGCCCGAAGTCCCGGAGGATCGGATGGCATTTTTTTCCTCACTCGAGATTATGAGCCGAAAAATGAAATGATGAAAAAAATGTTTGATCGTTTTTTAGACAAGCCCCGGAGTGAAGCGGAAACCATTGCCGGAGAATTAGGTGCCCATATGTCTTCTCTGCTGCCGGTACGGCTGGTATCACATCACATGCGTCTTCTGGGATTGCTGCTGAGAGGGGCAGGGGAGGATACACTTGTGCTGGTTGATTATGATAATACGAAATAATTATAAAAAATCCCAAAAAAAACAAACTTTTCTCCACCCCTAATACTTTCGTACGATGCCAAATTCCCGGAAATGAACTACCTTCAAATTAAACAAACCAACAATCTTTAACAAACCAGGGAGTTAATTATGAAAGCAAGCATTTTAACATTCAGCCAAACAGGAAACACGTTAAAAGTAGGAAATTCAATAGCAAAGGGATTGCAGGAGAAAGGATTTGAAACTGAACATGAACGTTTTTTGCAAAGAAAAAAATTGGATCCGCAGGAAGCGGATGTAATAGGAATAGGGAGTCCGGTTTTTGAGTTTGGACCGCCGGAATGTATAACTGATTTTTTAAACGAAACCAATATTGATTTTACCAATAAAAAAGCCTTTGTTTTTATAACATCTTCAGGATCACCAATGAACACATTATGGCGCCTGGCCGAAGCAGTTGCGGCAAAGGGAGCAACAATAATTGGCGGAGTACAGTTAAGAGGCATGGATACGTTCCCAACATTGTTTGGACATTTTGAAGGGCGGCCGAATCAAAATGATTTAGCTATTGCAGAGCAATATGGCCATGCCATAGCAGCAAATGTAAAAGATGGAGTGGAATTACCAGGGCATTTTAGAGCGGATCAGGAAAAAGAGGGGAAAAAATTTCCGGATTTTATAGCGCCAATCCTGCTCTATATGAAAGATAAAACCATACCAATACCGGAATGCGATTTGGAAAAATGTATTCTTTGCGGAAATTGTATTTATGATTGCCCAACAGACAATATAAAAATAAACAAAAAAGCGGAAAAACCCAAAACA
>JAAENB010000227.1 GCA_024224995.1 bacterium
CAATCCCCTCGCACCCCTCGCACCCCTCGCACCCCTCGCACCCCTCGCAGGGGTCGCAGGGGTCGCAGGGGTCGCAGGGGTCGCAGGAGTCGCAGGAGTCGCATCCCTCCTCAGAGTCTCCATAGCCCTGACCTGAAACCAGCCAGTAAAGGCGTTGCACTGCAACGTCTCTCAGAACCAACCCTTTGCCCGAAGCATCTTCGCAAAATAGACCGGTATCACCAAAGTTTCTGACCTATTTCTCCCGGCTCTTTGAAAAACAAATAGTATTTTCCGGTTCCCATGTCTACAAAAATTTTATCACAATAGTAAAAACTATTATTTTATGAGAGAGATCCAGAGAATATTCTTGAAGATGCCTCTATCAATTTATATATTCTATAGAAGAAACTTATCATGATACATAAAAACGGGAATTGAAGAACCAATGAGCACCTATAAAAAAATTACTCAAGCCATTCCGAATGGTGATCTTGAAACAGTAAAAAATCTTAATAGAAAAATCGCTCAAAATTCAATTAAATCCGGATTGCCTGTTTTTGATTATAAAGGTAAAACATTTTTTATGTGGGCCATTCTGGAAAACCATCTTGATATGACCGCGCTTCACTATGCCGCTCAATTCGGCTCTGTTAAAGGGGTAAAATTTTTACTGAAACAGAACGCGGAAATTGATGTTTTTGATAAGGAGAATTACACCCCGCTTATGCTTGCCCTGGAAAAACCTACGCCCTATTATGTTAAAGATAGCGCAAGAAAAATCATATCAAAAGTACAAAACGCGATAAATGATAACTCCGTGCTTCATTCGGCTGCAAGCCTGGGGGCCGCGGATATTGTTCTGTCACTCATAGAACGGGGGCTTGATATTAATACCCTGGGTGAAGAGAATAAAACTCCTCTTGCTGGGCTACTTCAGAAAGAGCGATGAAAATTCCATTCGTGAGCTGGGTGAAAAAATAGAAGAGGCGCGCGATAAAAAATTGTATAATACTTCGTCTGGCTGTACCAGGTGCGGACGGGATACCCTGGTTTCACTGAGGCAGGTGCATACAAGCGGTTCTCCGTCTACTCCAAACTATGAAGCGGAGTATTATTATACATGCGCTTCCTGCGGTAAGAAGGATAGTTTTGGTTTTTAGAAATCCTGTTATTTTGATTTCATAATTTCAGCCCCATGCCAGTTGGGAGGGGTTCCATGTTCAAGGTAATGCCGGATATGCAATAAATAATATTGCGCGGCAGAATCATCGGCATTAACCGCAAGAACCTGGTTGAATTTATTATTGGCATCGTCAAAATTTTGATCAAAATATAATTGAATACCCGATTCAAAAATCTCTTTTGTCCGGTTCTTTTTTTCAATGGTTTCCTGGCTGTCGGCGTCAAAGATTTCATATATAACAACATAATTGGTTTTCCCTTTTACCTGGATATTGCCAAGATACCGGTAATTATAAAGAGCCGGATCTTCCAGCTGCTGCAAGGTCTCTTCGCTGATGATAATTTTCGCCCCAAAGACCTTTGTGAGTCCTTCTATGCGTGACGCGAGATTTACCGCGTCCGCAATAACCGTGCTGTCCATCCTGTTCTTCTCTCCGATCGTACCAAGCATGAGTGTACCGGTATGGACTCCGACACCGATCTCTACAGGAACCTGGTCCCTTGACACGCGCTGGGTATTATATTCCTTGAGTTTTTGTATCATTTGAATAGACGCACGCACCGCATCCTCTCCGGAATTGGGAAAAAGGGCCATAATAGAATCCCCAATATACTTATCAATAAAGCCATGCATTGTGCTCACAATAGGTCCAACCCGGCCCAGGTAGGCGTTTAAAAATTTAAAATTTTCCTCAGGGGTCATGGTTTCGGAAAACGTGGTAAATGAACGAATATCGGCAAAAAGAATGGTCATCTCTTTCTGAACATTATCGCCCAATCTTACGTCAAGAATACTCTTGTGCCCCAGGTAGCCGAGAAACTGTTTTGGTACAAATCGCTCATACGCGTCATTGGTGCTTTGCAGATCCCTTGACAGGTCTTCAACCGCAAAAAAAGCACTGGAAAATCTAAAGGCGATAATACATGCCTGGAAAAAGATAAAAGCAAAAAGACCGTACGGGACAAAATTCCCTGTATTAATTACCTGGTTCTGGTATAAGATATCATTAATGATTGCAATAAAAAAAATAAAAAATCCCTGGAGAAATATTCCTGCTCCTTCTCTTTTTTTCAAATAGGCACGGAACAGAGTATAGATAATATATGCCGATATCAAAAGTGTAATAATTTGATATGCCTGCATCCCATAAGAATAATACCCGGCCCGGGTTACAATGACAGACAATGAAAACAATGAAGCCAGGACCAGCATTGCCCGAAGAACAATCTTATGAAAATCCTGTTTAAAAAGGGAATAGATAAACACTGCAAAGAAGAGAACCGCAAGATAAAAACTGATATACTCAAACTTTGAGAATAGCTCCCAGTTTATACCGGGAAAAAAATGGAGGAAATACCGTTCTCCCGTGAGAAGAGACCGGAATGATATGAGAAAACAAAAAATACCAAAAAATAGCGGAGACCGGTCGTTCCGTTTAAAAACAAAAAGACTGATATGATAGAGGCTCATAATAAGAAGACTGCCAAAAAGAAACAACTCCTGGGCGATGCGTCTCTCCCGTAATCCGCGGATATGCGTTTCATGGCCCAGTTTGATGGTTTCCCAGATCCCTCCTGCCCGGTGATGAAAATTTGATACATGAATAACAATATCAAGCATATCTCCGGGAGATTCAAAATCAATAACATGGGGCCAGTATTCAGGTTCTGCCCCTTTCCGCCCCGGGCTGACCTTGCCATTGGAAGCAATTACCGCACCATTTACATAAACAGTATACGCCGTAGCCATATCAAGCAGCTTTAAAGCAAGAAACTTGTGTTTTCTCTTCTTTACTTCTGTTTTTTTTGATTCAGTTGATCCTTTTGAGCCTGAAGAGATTGTTGATTCAACATAGAATGATGATTCCATTGAAGATCTTGAGTATGTCGATTTTGACATTTCTTTTGTTTTTTTTGATTCTTTTGATTCTTTAAATCTTTTTGACTGTATTAATACCCCTGCTCTTTTTGCTTTGCCCGATTCTTCGGAATCTTTTCTTTTAATTGTTTTTTTCAGGGTTTCCGTGAGGGTTTCTGCCAGGACTTCTGTTATGGAACCTGCTGTTTTTCCTGACTCTTTTAAGGAGACCATAAGACGATACGTTGCGAATCCCTCTCCCGAAAGCGTGGAATCCCCGGTCTTAAAACCGTTCCAGGATCCCGGAACTGCAATATAGCCTGTTCTATTCGGCTTCTGCTTCCCCTCTGAAATCTCATCAGGAGAAAGATGCTTTCCCCAATAAAATTCCCATTTCCCGTTCAGCTTAATAGGGCCGTCTCTTTTAAAGTCCCATCCACCCAGGTCCAGTCTCCCCTCTTCTGCCTTTGGCGGTTTTTTTCCCGAATATTGAGAACTGCACGCAGAAAAAAGGAATACAAGAACTGTAATCAAAAAAGTCAAAAATATCTTCATTGACGGCCTCCAACAGGTGTATGATAACAGACGGGGCCAGGAAATCAATAAAAATTCGTTTTAATTCACGTAATATTATATCATTTTCCATCCGGGCCACAACAGCCAACTGGGAAACAGAGGATGATAGCCGGAAAAAACAGCGGACTTGTTGCAGTGCAGGCTCATTTAGTCTCATTATCAGGCTGATTATTCCCAAATAACGAAAAAATACGCAGGGCAAATCGCTTGATGCCCTGCGTGACTTGATCAGGATTTTACCAGGTATACAACGCTGATGTTTTTGGGACGGATCTCGCTGGTGGTGTCCCATCTGAACTGAAGTCCGCTGCCGGTGTCTTCCCATCTTCCACCAAATATTTCGGCACCCCAGCCCGACTTAGGAATGATATATTCTCCGTGTAAGTGGGTATTATCTTTATCTTCCATGTTATATGTTGAAAAAGTCTTCCAGTCGTAATCCTGCGTTGACCCCACCTGGTCTCCCGGGCTTCCATCGGCATTAGTCCTGGCGGCCGCGTCCGGATCATTACCGCTGCCATGATTCCATCCGCGTAAAAAGTATCCGCGATAGTCCGGGAGGTTGAAAGATACGCCGCTCACTCCGCCATACCTTGTTCCCAGCGCCTCGTACAGTGCGGGGTAATCGTTAACAGTTACACTCTGTCCATTACACTCCATCCATCCTGCAGGAATTTTCTCAGGATCACCGGAATACGCAATCACCGTGCCGACAGGTATTGGTGATAACTGTGTCATACCACCGGTTAAGGCGTTGATCTCTTCCTGCTGGGAATTGAGCCGCTCATAGATAGCGGAAAAGCTGAATTCGTCTTTACCTTCACTGTCATTACTGGTAAGACCGGCCTCACAGGCGTTCAATGCCGCGATCACCATCAATATCAAAAACACCATAAATTGTTTCTTTTTCATAAGAAACACCTCCATTATTATTATTTAATCCGGTCATTTTCCGAAAATGTATATTTTTTGTCATTACAGTTTTATGGGGTCGGATCATTGAAGGAACAAATTCCCCCCCCGGATCTTTCCCTCAATTTGACTAATTTTATGCCAAACATACTAAAATTTATTCTTGCCCGTTTTCTTGTACTGGCGCTCATGGGAATGGATGTCCAATTCGAAAGATTAAATAGCAATTATTTTTTAGCAGAAGTCATAATTTCATCCCTTTTGATACTTTTTCTGTTTTTAAAAAAAAAGTTTGTTACTTTTTGCCCTGAAATGATGCTCTATTAATAGGGGGCTGTTCTTTTTTAGATTGAAAAAATATCAGCCTGATAACAGACTTTCAGGAGTTTTTATATGAAAATTAAAACTACAATTAACTTTCGGGTTCCCGTTTTGGAGAAAATCAATGAGGCTGCTGCGTCGCTGGGGATCTCCCGTACTAAGATCATTATCCGGCTTTTGAAAATGGTTATGAATGAGAAAGATTTTCCCGCGACCATGGCGCGGTCCGTGAAGTATCAGCTC
>JAAENB010000228.1 GCA_024224995.1 bacterium
AATAGATCCCCCGGGATACTCTTTTAACGAAGGAATGGGGGGCAGGTCTCCCTGTACTGCCAGGCTTATGAGGCGTTTGTCCAATTTAAGAAGAAGTTTTTTATCACATAGTTCTTTAATCACAGAATCAATTTCTTGTTTCTTATGAGCTGTATTAAACCGCTCATTCAGAAGCTGTTGGGTTTCTTCTTCACGAGGAGCAGTTTCTGCCAGCAGGTACACAAGCCGGTGAAGACCGGACAGGCTGGTATTTGAATTAACGGCACATGTCCTGGTATCCTTGATGGCAATATATTCTCCGGTATCGTTCATGGAGAGAACCGGGGTATGCTTACTCCAGAATGAAGCACGCCATTGTTCAAGTAATATGTCGGCAGCTTGAATATTGGGCCGTCCTTCAAATTCATCAAATTCCGGGTGATCAAATGAATCTTTCAATGTATGGGGATTAAAACAATACGACATTCCGGTTAAATCGGCGTCTTCCAGGTCGTAGATATAGGAATATATGGGAATGGGAGAGAGGTTTAAATTTAATTTTTGGGCATTCTCAAAATAATAGTTATACCTGCGTATCTGGATTCGTGATAGTTGGGAAGGAGGCGGCAGGTGTTCAATTTGGGGAATTAAGGATTTCAGAGGAGAATACATTTCGTCTGTTTCTTCGGGAAACCCCCAGAGGAAATTCCAGGTTACCCGGAGTCCCAGTTCCCGTGCCCATTTAAGAAATTGAATATTCTGATACGCTTTAACCCCTTTATTCATAATTCCAAGAGTATCGGTTAAAAGGCTTTCCATTCCCGGCTGTATCCAGGTGACGCCGCCTTCTTTTAACTGTTTCATTTTTTCCCTGGATATATTCGATTTTACTTCAACATATATTTCCCGTTTTGATGAGTCTTTTGCCAGGACGGGAAAAACAGTTTTGTAATAATCAAGACTGAGAATACTGTCGGTTGAAAAGAACCGGGAAATACCGTATGTTTTTTCAAGTTCATTGATTTCGTTAATAGCACGGGCCGGGCTTTTTTCTCTAAAGAGCAGCGCTTCCCTGTTATAGCCGCAAAAAGTACAGAGTTGTTTGAATCCCCACCAGCAGCCCCGGGATGTTTCAAAGGGTAAGGCGGGACTGATTGATTTTTTAATTGGTGACCGGTCCAGGGCGGTAAAATAATCATCATGAAGGGGCATTGGAATTGAATCCATATCTTTGGCAACCAGGCGTGCCGGGTTAATATTTGCGACACCCCGGTGAACAGGGCCAAAAACTCCGGGCCATAATTCATCAGCCGGAATAGCGGTGCCCTGCTTGAGAATTTTTTTTACCAGGTCCGTAATGATATCATCACACTCGCCGGAAACAAGGTAATCGACCCAGGGAAAACAGTTATGCGTAGTTTGACCAATCAGGGATTCACATGAAATACCACCCATAAGGGTGACAATAGAAGGGTCTAATTGTTTAACTTTTCTAAGGATGGCCAGGGAAGCAGTATGTTGAGCAAAGAAAGAAGAACTGCCGAGAATTTTGGGTTTCAAAGAAACTATTTTTTTTGCCAGGTCATTAATATATTCATGAGCCAGGGTCCGGATTTCTTGTAAATATGATTTTGTATGTATACCCGTATTGAATCTTTCCAGGTAGGCTTGTTTATATACAAGGGTTTTTTCAAGGTAACGATCATCACGATCAGCGTCAACTGACCCGGGAAAAGCAGCCTGGGCGAAGGTCCAATCGCCAAAAAGAATTCGCTGCGTATCGAATGCGCAAAACTGGTATCGTTCCAGGCCAATGTTCTCTACAAATGCCAGGTTTTCATATAAAACCCTTGTTTGAATACCTGCCTTACTGAGAATTGCTTTGATTAAGCTCAAGCCCAGGTTGGGCCTGGTTAAACTATAATAGGGCATATTCACAAGGCAAACATCGATATTTTTTCTTTGATCCATATACTATTTCTCCTGAGCGCTAATATAGTGATATGAAGTAAGAAGAAAATCAACAAGAATTTTATATTATAATAAATAATAAATATATTGCAAAATTATTTTATTCCCGTTATAGTGTGTCATGAATTATCTGTGAGGAGTGACAATATGGATGTATGCCTGGTGAACTTACCTTATTTCACGGTTTGCCGTCCCACATTGGGATTAAGTCTTCTGAATACTATTTTAAATAACGCGGCTATTAAATCGAGTATTCTTTACGCGAACATACGGTTTGCCGAAGAGATTGGCCTGGACCGGTACAATCTCTGCGCCTATGACGGCAGGCATTTCTTTGTAGGGGACTGGACATTCGCGAATGCTGTTTTTGAAGAAGAATTTTGCGATAACAGCTATTATCTCGATCGAATTATTGATGTCCTCTCTCCCTCGATGAAAAATCTTAAAGAACAGGAAAATATTAAAGAATATATTGATGATATCAGGGTTGCGGCAAAATCTTTTATAAATAAACTGGCAGAAGAGATTGTTTCAATATCGCCAAAAATCGTGGGTTCTTCATCCCTCACCTTTCAGCATAACGCGTCCCTGGCCTTATTTAAGAGACTGAAAGAGCTGGACCCCGGGATTGTCACTATGATGGGAGGCGGGCTGTGTGAAACAACAATGGGATATACAACGCATAAATGCTTTCCCTTTGTAGACTATGTTGTGTCAGGAGAAGGGGACAGTATCATTGTGGACCTGGTTGAAAAAATATTCCGGTATAAACGGGAGGTGCCGGTAGACGAATTACCCCAGGCGGTTTTGGGGCCCCTCTCACGGGAACAGCACTACAAAGGTCTTTCTTTTTTTAATGATACAAACAGTGAGAATAATGAAGATGGAATGTCCCGTGAACTGGTTCATGATCTGGACCATCTGCCCACGCCCGATTTTGATGATTATTTTGATACACTGTATAACTCCGGGATTAAGGCATTTGTGAAACCCGGATTGATGATAGAAACTTCCAGGGGCTGCTGGTGGGGAACAATCCAAAAATGCAAATTTTGCGGACTGAACGGGAGAGGAATTACCTTCAGAAAAAAATCCACGCCGCGGCTTTTGTCTGAAATAGAAGAACTGGAAGAGAAGCACGGCATTAGTAAATTCGGCGCAACGGATACGGTACTGGCCCTGGATTATTTTAAGGATCTTTTTCCCACCCTGGCGAAAAGTGAAACCAGGAGAACTTTTTTCTTTGAGGTCAAGTCCAATCTAAAAAAGGAACAGCTTAAACTCATGCAGGATTCCGGCGCACTCTGGGCCCAGCCGGGGGTTGAGAGCCTTTTGACCGAGGTGCTGGATATTATGAGAAAAGGGGTGAAGGCATTTCAGAATATACGGCTTTTGAAATGGACCCGGGAATTTGGGCTGCGTATGCACTGGAATTTTCTCTGGGGTTTCCCCGGGGAGGATGACGAATGGTACGCGTCCTTAAAAGATCTGCTGCCGCTTCTTGAACATTTACAGCCGCCCAACTATTTGTTGAAAATCCAGGTTCACCGTTTCAGCTA
The DNA here is from genome assembly GCA_024224995.1 of bacterium. Next base: position 3,510 of record JAAENB010000228.1, read on the forward strand.
TTATTTTGATAATGCCAGAGAGGTCAATTTTAATCTTAAACCCATACCGGTTATGTCCTATGTGTATAATGTCCCGGAAGAAGACCTGTTTGGATTAAGCTATTCTTTTCTTCCCGATGATTGGGATAATATATTCGATAATCCTTCACTACTGGACTACAAAGAAAGACCGGGAATACAGCAGACCAGGGAGCTCATCAACAGGTGGCATGATGTATTCTGGTCGGAGCAGAGTGCCGAATTAACCATGACCGATGATGAGCAGTCTCTTACAATCAGGGATACCCGCGCCTGCGCGGTACAAGAGAATTATAGCTTAACGGGCCTCCATAGAATGGTCTATATTACCTGTGATGATACACCGCTGGAAGAAAAATTACAACAGGCTGTTTTTGAGAAATTTGGTGTTGATAGCAGACAGGACGAATTATCCGCTGTGGTTGATGATTTATACCGGGATAAACTTATTATTAAGCAGGATAGCCGTTTAATGAGCCTGGCATTGAAGGCAAATTTACCGCCCTTACCGAGAGACGTGGAATATCCCGGGGGAGCCGTGGATATCTCTTCCTGGAAGAAAATATAAGCGGAATGGCGTCTTTATTCGTCTGTTGAGGCTCCAAGCTTTTTTAGTTGAGAAGCCATGTCGCTTAATTCCCAGCGTTCAATGATTTTTCCCGATTCAACGCGGAAAAACGCGAATGCCGAGAGGCGGAACTGTTTATTGGTTGGAGTTTCTCCCATGAGGCTTCCGGTATGGATCACGTCCGCGTAGAGACGGGCGGCTACGACCTCTTCTTCGGAAACAGCCTGCTCAATGACAACCTGGTAGCAGGGAAGTCCCGGTTCCGGAGCCGTTATTTTCGTCCGTGCTTCTTTAATGGATTTTTTATACCCTTCCCGGTTGGGAGTGAACCCCGGAGCGGGGTTATGATTAATAAAGTTTTCATGAAGAATTTCATCCAGGGAATCAAGGCCGCCCTTGTTGGCTTCCTTGATGAAATTCTCCAGTATTGTTCTGGGATTGTCCGGCATAATGCTCACCTTTTGAAATTTTTTTCCTGATTATTCATACTAACAGCAACGTTGTAGATAGTCAACAAAAATCCGGAGTTTATAGGTACTTGATTTTTACGCGTAACAGTCTGCTAGCGGAAAAGAGTATGTATAATTGATTGAACCCAGGGTGTACCAGAGTTGATTCATGGTATCGGCGTTTAATTTATCCTTTTGAAGAATATAATATTCTCCGGCGTCATCTAATTTATATGATTCCGATATTAATTCGTTGTCAAAATCAAGATCATAGACTTTATCTATAATTTTCTGTTGAATTTCATTTTCAAATGTTGCGGCATCAACCGCTTCCGGAACGTTCCGGAAAACCGATTCAAGTCCCGACATAATAGATCCGTAAAAAGCGCTGAAGTGAGTCCCCGAAGGAACATACATGGTGTCGTAATCAAGTCCCTGGTAATCGCGTTTTTCCAGAACTTTTACGAATTCCTTTAAATTATCTACCATATATTTTTTTTCAGCCATACCAATGCTTAAAAATAATCGTACCGGCAAATCTTTTCTCTTCTTATAATAATTTTCTTCCAGGAGCTTAATGCCTCCATGATTATGAAAGGAATAGTTCTTAAAATCGTTCCAATACAGTGAAGGACTTACGGCAATATATTTTGAAAAAATATCCGGCTGGGTAAAGATTGAATAGACGCAGAAGAGACCTCCCAGTGATCCGCCAAAGAGTATCCGTTCTTTTTTATTAGTTCTGTATTTTTTATCAATTAAGGGAAGAATTTCTTTTGTTAAACACTTCTGAAAAATATGGGCTCCTCCCGAAGTTTCATAAGAAGCCTGGTTAACGTTCGTAGGAGTAAAATCCCTGGTACGCATATCTTTGCCCTGGTAGTTGATGCCCACTATTATCATTTCCGGAATAATTTTTCTTCTCATGGCAGACTCAACCGCGTTGACCATGAGGCCCATAAGATACCGCCCATCCAGCACATACAGAACAGGATATTTCCTGTTAAGCTTTTTATCCTGATACGAATGGGGAAGATAAACATGCAGCTTATACTTGTCCCGGACATATACTGAGGTAAACTTTTCTTCTACAATGTTATTAACCACGTCACTTGCTTTTTCCTGTTTTCCATGAATCATTTTATTCGAAATGAATACATAAAAGCAAAAAAGAACTATAAGGTATTCCGTAAAGGAGTTTTCCGTGAAAGTTGTAAGACCGGCAATGAGTAAGCCGAAGCTCAGAAAAGTTACCGTTTTTATTATACTAATTTTTTTTAAAGTCATTGTTTTGTAATCCTCTTCTTTTTCCTATAATGTCTCTATAACATAATCAATTAAGTAAGGATCGTCAACATGCGGGGAATGAATGCTAGCTGTAGAGGAACAAACAACAGTATTTTTTAAGAAGTGCACGTTCGTTGGGAATGTATATGAAATTTTGATTATTAAAAATCGATTTTTTCTAAAATTCCGGCAATTATTTTTGCGTTTTCTTCTATATAACCGGGCAGCAGCATATCAAAATGATTGCCCACTCCTTTATAGCGAATAGATTTATTTGCAGTTGATCCGTCCCATAAATCCGGTTTTTCACTGGCGCAATGGGTATCTTTTATGATGTTTTCCGTACCTGACGAGGTAATTAAATGGATATTCGCGTTTATTCCTTTTTGATCAACTTTATCTTTTAAAAAGTGATAGTACTTTTCCGCTTTATCCAGAAACTTTTTAATAAGCGTTTCATCGTTTGTAATTCTTCGTATTTCCTGCAGCATCTGTTCTTCGAAACTTTTTCTTCTCTCAATGGAAGAATCGAGATGTTCCATTGGAACAGATAATTTTAACCGGTCAATGATGATTAAATCGGAAACAATTCTTCCGTTTTTTTCCAGCTCTTTTGCTACTTCAAATCCCAGGGAACCCCCGGCGGAATAGCCCAGTAATACAATAGGGCCCGTGGGTTGGATTGATATTATTTTTTGGGTATATGCTGCTATGTTCTCTTTTGTATCAATATAATTAAATGAATAAAAGAAATAACGGGGGAAAAAATCCGAAAGCGCTTTATAAGACAATGCCATACCCATTCCCGGAGGCAGACAAAATACGTTTTTGGCGCTTTCCCGGTTTAAAAGGATGGGCATTTCATCATCGCGGGAATTTGTTTTTCGGGAGGTTTCGCTGCCCTGTTGTTTTTCTAAAAAAGATACTAATTCTTTTATGGTAAGCTTTTTAAAGAGTTGTGTCAGGGGTATTTCAATGCCAAATTCTTCACCAATCTTTGTTGCCATAACAACAATGCCCAGAGAATTACCGCCTATTTCAAAGAAATCATCATCTTCCTCTATGTAATCAAAACCCAGAATTTCTTCCCAGATCGCTCGTACTTTTTTTTCCGTATCATTCGTGATGGCCGGAGTATGTTCCCGAAACCGTTTGGTAAAGGGATTCGGCAATTCTTTCCGGTTAACTTTCCCGCTTTGATTTAAAGGAAACTTTTTCATTTCCATAAAGAATGAGGGGATCATATAGGCGGGCAGCTCTGCTGAGAGGAATTCCCGCAGCAGAGAGACCGGAATTTCCACCGCTCCCGGTTCTTTTACGGTATAATAGGCGCAGATATGTTTGTTGTTATTCGCGTCGTTTGTGGTAATAATCGCTGCTTCTTTTATGTGTTCATTGGCGGCAAGGCGGTTTTCTATTTCTCCCAGCTCCACTCGAAAGCCCCGGATTTGAACCTGGCTGTCGATTCTTCCGGCAAAGTCGATATTCCCATCATCAAACCATCGTGCCAGGTCGCCGGTGCGGTACAATGTTTCTCCCGGAACAAAAGGATTGGGGATAAATTTTTCCGCTGTTAACTCCGGTCTGTTGAAATAGCCCAGGCCCACACCGTCTCCGCCAACACAGAGTTCACCAAAGACTCCAATGGGCTGCAGCTGGTTGTGGGGACTCATAATATAGGCCGTGGAATTGCTGATGGGTTTCCCAATGGGAATATTTTCTTCGTAGTGATCATTAATTGAAAACGCTGTTGAAAAGACTGCATTTTCAGTTGGGCCATACCCGTTTATGACCTGAACATTTCCGCATCGTTCTCTTACTTCATTAATATGTTTTGCCGATAATTTTTCACCACCCACTACCAGGTATTTCAAATGGGCAAAAATTTCAGGGTCTTGTGATTCCAGCTGGTTAAACAATGAAGTACTCACCCAGAGCGTGGTAATCCCGTATTCCTTTAATGCGCTTCCCAGTTTTTTAGCATCCAGGACAACCTCCTTGTCTACCAGGTAGAGGGTTAAGCCGTTTAATAAGGCGCCCCAGGTTTCAAATATGGTAACATCAAATACAATTGCCGTTGTTGGCAGAATTCTGTCATCTTCTTTGAATTCAATATAATTTGTATTCTTTACCAGGCGAATAACATTTTTGTTGGTAATCATCACCCCTTTGGGTTTTCCCGTTGATCCCGATGTGTACATTATATAGGCAAGATTGCCGGGGCCGGTGCGGCCCGTGGGACGGCTTGTATCCCGGTTTTCCAATACAGTACTATCGAACTGGTCTTTTTGTTTTTTTTCAGCTGTTTTTTTATGTTTTGTGTTCTTGTTTACCTGTAGTATGGCATCATAGCGGAACCGGGTTAGCTCATTTCCTATGGTATATGTTTTTTTTGAACAGGCTGTTTCCGCGACGGCATCTATTTCAATGCGAAGATCCTGAAAGAATCTTTTTGACAGGAATAGCTCGGAAGAAAATTCTGTCTTGGTTTTCTCGTTGGGATTTTTTTTCTTATATTCTTGTAAAGAATGAACCAGCTCTTCTTTTAAATCCAGGTCCATAATGTCTCCGAGATATATAATTCCCGTATCGTTGAGATGTTCAATTGATCGCGAAATTACCTTTCTTAAATAATTATGGCCATGAAAATACTGGACCACACTGTTTAAAATAATAATATCAAAATCATTTTCTTCAAGCCGGTCTATTTCATGGGCAGCGAGTACCCGTACTTCTATGTTGGTATGGTTTTCTTTTTCTATCTGCCGGAGATTTTTTTCTATTATTACCCGGGACATGTCCGTGCCTACGTAGCGTTTTACAAAAGGGGCCAGCCGGAACATGGTTAACCCCGAAGCGCAGCCAATTTCCAGGACTTTTACCTGTTTATGTAAATAGGGTTTCAGCTTTTGAAAAGTGCTTTCCGCGTATTCATCCATTTCTTTTCCCGAAAGGAATTCCCCGGTATAACTATTCTGCCAGCCGCCTCCGGATATGGTATCCCGCGCCTGTTCTCCCGCGTATTCCCAGAGTCCCCGGTCCATCATTTTATTTTCTTCTTCTTCTGTTTCACCATATATATTGCTGCTGTCCATACACAGGAAATATTTTAATGAATCACATTCCCACTGGAGTTTATTCAGGCGTTTGATATATTTCTTGCCGGATATGAGTAATGATATTCCGGAATCGTCGATCATGGTTTTTACCCGGTTTTCCGGGTATCCCGGGTCTATTGGTACATAGGCTGCCCCGCTTTTTAATATGCCAAGTATGGCAATGATCGCCTCAGGCGACCGCTCCATATAAATTCCAATAAGGGAATTATTATTCACCTGTTGTTCATCTATTAAATAGTGGGCCAGCTGGTTGGCTTGTTCGTCCAATTCTTTATAGCTCAGGGTTTTGTCCCGGTAAACAAGAGCTGTTTTTCCCGGTTTTTTATTTGCCTGTTCTTCAAATAATTGATGTATTGCCTTATTGCCGGGATACGGCGATTTTGTACGGTTAAAATCGGAGAGTATTTGTTTTCTTTCCCGGGCCGAGAGTATATCAATTTCACCTATCTTTTTTTCCGGAAAGCCGGTGATTTCTTTTAAGATATTGGAAAAATGTCCGGCAAAGCGTTCCATGGTATTTTTCTTAAAAAGCCCGGTACTGTATTCCAGCACTATGAAAAGTTTTTTATCTCGCTCCGTAATTAAAAATGAGAAATCAAATTTAGCTGTTCTTTTATCGAACCGGAAGGGAATACATTCAAGATCTTTTATTTTGATTGTTTCTTCACCGGTATTTTGCAGTACCAATATGGTATTAAATACAGGATTCCTGTTTTTCTCTCTTTTCAGGGGGAGCTTTTCTACTAAATCCTCAAATTGATAATCCTGGTTTTCATAGGCCAATAAACAGTTTTGCTTTACCCGTGCCAGGAACGCTAAGAGTTCCATATCTCCTTTGATGGAATTCCGCATGGGCAGGGTGTTTACAAACATGCCTAAAATATGCTGTAGATCGGCATGGGGTCTGTCGGCAAGAGGAGTGCCCACGACAATATCTTCATTGCCCGTATATTTATATAATAAGATATAATAGGCTGCTAATAAAACCATATAGAGGGTGATATTATTTTCTCTGCATAAACTGTTGAGAGCAGCTGTTGATTCTTTGTTTATTTCAGTGGTAATAAGAGCTCCTTCATAATTCATAAAAGAAGATTTGGGATAATCACCTGGCATATTCAGAACCGGGACTTCTTCTTTGAATGTATCCAGCTAGTATGCTTCCTGTTTCCTGAAGGATTCGTTATCCTTCATCATTTTTCTGTGCCATTGGACATAGTCAATGTATTGCAGCCGTAACGGGGCCGGTTCCTTTCCTTCATAGAGCATGGAGATTTCTTTTAAGAGTATTTCCA
>JAAENB010000229.1 GCA_024224995.1 bacterium
ACTCGTACTCTGCCTACTACTCCTACTCTTCATCCTCTTCATCCTCTCACCGCACCTCTTCACGGAGGTCGAGGGGGAAGGCGAAGGGGAAGAAGGGGAGGGAGAGGGAGAGGGAGCGGTACTCTCGTGGGTCCTACACCTCATCTCGGAGGTCTGATTCGTACCACGACAGGCGTCATCGCAGTCGGAGTAAGGATCGGAGGTCTGGGAAGGGGAAGGGGAAGCGGGGGAAGGGTAAGGGTAAGGGGCGGCGTCGGTGAGGTCAGGCTGTGGTGCTTGGTGCTTGTTAAACGTTGAGCGGTATGGTGTGGAAGAGGATGAGGGTGAGGATGAGGATGTGGATGACGATGATGAGAAAAAAATGCAAACTCTTTTCTCGCTTTTGTTTGCGTTTGTGTGTGAGGTGGTTGGAAGACGTGTGTGTACGGGACGTGGGAAGTAGAGAGAGAGCAGTGGTAGGTGGCAGGACGTGTAGAAGGGGACGGTGCATTCGTGTGTAGCTGTTTGGGGTTTGTAGCTTGTTTTGGGAAAGAGAAGGAAGGGACAGAGTGCGAGGTTGGAAAAGTGAAGATGGCTCCGAAACCTTGTTCTCATCGAGCGCGTTCGCGCACGTGTCCGGAGTGTCATGAGCATCTGCGGTGTCCGCATGGAAGGACAAGGAGTGGGGGGTACAAGCACAAGGAGAATTGTGTGAAATGTAGTGCGGGGTCAAAGTGGGTTTGCAAGCATGGGAAGATGAAGTCGAACTGCGGGAAGTGCAGTGGATGTACCCATGGTTCCGGGAGGCCCAAGAAGGACTGTATCATCTGCACACCAAGTAAGGCATGTCCACACAAAGCAGGGAGGATGAAGACCAACTGCCTCCTGTGCACTCCATCCAAACGGTGTCCTCACGTGGAGAAGTGCGCTGCATGCGTAGACCTCGACGAGTGCGATCACGTTCTCAAGTGGAAGAACAACTGTGTCCTCTGCTCTCCCCATCTGGCGTGTGCA
>JAAENB010000230.1 GCA_024224995.1 bacterium
CGACTTGCGAGCAGGAGCTAATTATTTTAGTGAAAACTAGATAAATTAACGACTACCTCATTTTTGCCTGCCGGAAAACATCCGGCAGGCACCCCTCCCCAAATTTCCCCCCACAACAAATATTTTGATTGAAATATTTCCCAATAAACCGGCAATATCCGGGAATAAATACTTAAAAGAATTGCATAATATTCAAGTAAATCGTATAATTTATCGACAATAAAAAAAAGGCTCATTTTTTATATATATGAATAACGAAATTAAAATACTACTGGCATCGGACGTCCATCTTGGCCTTTCTCATTCAGAGCTCAAGCTGCCTCCGGCAAAACGGGAAGAAACCTTTAAAAATATCACCTCCCTGGCAAAAGAGTACGATATCTTTCTAATCGGCGGGGATCTTCTTAATGCTTCGGACATTGACGAAAAAAATATCGACCTTATTAAATCGGAATTCAAAAACCTGAGAGATAATAATACGGAAATACTCTATACTCCGGGTACCGCGGAGCTTAATACTGCCGGGGCCGTCCCTCCCCTTTTATTCGATCTCAATGCTTCCTATGTATTCTCCAATCCGGCCTATCCATCGCCATTTACCTACACAAAAGATGAGCAAAAAATATACATATACGGCATTCCAGCTTCGGAAGAGCACGATATCTCTGAGATAAAAAAAGCATCAAGCGACGGTTTTCACATTGGTCTCTTCCATATTGATATCAACAATGATAAACAGGAGTCCGGGCCTGTTTTTACGCTAAAAAAGAACAGGATCAAGCAGCTGGACCTCGACTTTTACGCTCTTGGCCATAATCATAATTTTAAAATGTTCAAAGCTGTTGACCGTATTATTGGCGCCTATCCCGGCAGTCCGCAAGCAGCGTCTCCCGGTGAGACCGGGGACCGGTATGTACTTTCCATCAATATTAGAGACAATAAAATAAGTCATATAAAGCGCGTTCCCGTTAATTCAATAAAGCTCATGAGCAATGAAATTGACTGCTCGGAAATTGAAAGCCAGGATCAAATCCTGGATATCCTTGAAAAGAACTGCTCTCCAAAAGCAATACAGCAACTGATCCTTACGGGGAAAAGAACCTTTCCCCTTGATCTTGAAAAAATCAAAAGCTGCGGCGACAGGTTTTTCGATCTGGAAATTTTAGACAGGTCCGTCTTCTCTATTGACAGTTTAATAGAACAATACAGCAGTGAAGACACAACACGGGGAGAGTTCTTTTCCATTCTCCGGGAGGAAATCAATAAGAATAATATTCCCGGGGAAATTGACCCGGAGCACCTCTCCACCCCCTTATCGATAATGACAAAAAAGGGAGTGAGTTCCCTGGAGGAATGGCTATGCGATTTAATGAATGCGTAGCATCTATCCCCGGGCTGCTCGAGAACATAACTCTTGATCTTAGTGAAAAGATTGTGGTTATTAGCGGCAAAAACAGCTCCGGTAAAAGTCTCATGGCAAAAGGCCTTATTGACGGAATCTGGCGGACCTTCTCCAATACGGAACTGGTTTCCCCTGATAAATGGAATTCCATGTACCTGGATATTCTCTTCTCTCTCCGGCCCGAAGAACACTATCGTTTCATTAATAATAACTCAAAATCATTCAGCATCCGGTCCATTACGGAAAATCATGAAACCGAGATCTATTCGGAAAATCTTGAGAACAGCCCTGAAGATCCGGACGAGGCCGCCGGGAACAAAGAAAACAACACCATAATCAAAGAGCGGTTCCGGAATGAAGCCCTGGTTAACTTTCTTGAACAGATCGATATGCAGACATTTTTAAGCGCTTCTTTTGTCCCCTCTCCATCGGACCTGGAAAAAGATCCCGCTATGGACTTCAAAAAAATCTCCGCCATTATCCTGGAAGACAACACGCGCTTCTATGATCTGTACAAAGAATTTAATAACACCTTTAACGATAAAAAAGAAGATAAGCTTTCCCTTGAAGTCAAAAAACAGGAAAAGATGCTCAAAGAGTTTAACAAAGAAATTGAACTCATCGGCATCCGGAACTCCCGGTCCCATAAACTCACTACGGAAAAAAAGACCATAAAAAAAGAGATTACGGCCCTCTCCCGAAAACTGGACTCTCTAACAAAGCAGAATCATACCCTTCTTACGATTAAAGAAGACCTGGAGAAAATTGATATTCTTACCAGTGACTTAAGAATTATAAAAAAAGAAATTGAGGAAGAACAGGGGAATATTAACAATATTGCCGGAGAAGAGAAAGAGATAAAAAAGCTCTTCCCCCAATTTAAAAATATTGGTTTGAAAGAAACTTTTAAGCTCGACAAACTACAGGATATTTTTAGTGAGATCCGGAATATTAATGAAAAGATTGATTCTTTTTATTATCTAAAAGAACAAAGGCTGGGAAAACTAAAAAAAACAGCTTTTGTTATTAACATTGCCGCTATTAGCGCCATTATATCGATTTTTTACAAGAACAACTTCTCTTTTAAGCAGGATTTTATTTTATTAATGTCTCTTCTCGGTTTTCCCCTGGCCTTTACTCCCGCTATTTTTCTTTATTCTTTTATCGCTTTCAGAAGTAAAAAGCTCGAAAAAATGAAAGCCGAAAAAGAGTCCCTGCAAAAGAAACTTTCCACTCTTCTGGACAAAAGCGGTATTGAGCTTATTGGCTATAAGCTGAGTGAAATTTACGAATTTCTGCTCCAGTATTTCGAAGATTATGTTGAATATTCCGAAAGGATTCAGGAACTGGCTGTTTTAAAAGAGGGACTTAAAAATAAAGATCATTTTAAGACCAGGAAAAAAGATCTGGCGGAATTAAAAGAAAAAGAAGAAACCCTGAAGAAAAAGATTAACGACAATATAAAATATTTGAATAGTGAAACGAATAACGAAATTATAATTGAACATAATATTGAAAATATTGATGATATTATCCTGTCGAATAAAAATGAGATTGAATTAACCGGGAAAGAGATAGACAATAAAAAGAATATTTTAAAACAGATCGATTCGGATCTATCCCGCGCGGTCGACACCGGTGACGCGAAAGACGTCTTCATCCAAAAAAAGGATACCACGAAAAACATCCTTGAACAGCTGAATTCCAATCAGCGTACTGTTGAGTTTATCGCGCGGCTATTGACCAGGACCATAGAGCAGCGGGAAGAAAAACAGCTTCGGAAACTGGCTGCTGAGGCGCTTAACAAATTTAATTTTCTTACCAATAATCAATTTCGGAGCGAGATTGACGAAAATCTTGTCCAACAATTGATACGGGGAAACTCTAACCCTGAAAATATCCCTCCGGCAGTACTCCATTCCCTGCTATTGTCGGTAAAAATTTCTCTTTCCGATTTTTTAACATGCCAGGATCTGGCATTACCATTAATAATTGACGATCCTTTTCTATTTATGGATGATGACCGGATCAGCAGGTGTAAAGAACTGGTCTTCCAGGCAGCCGAACAACGACAGGTTATTATTTTTACCCTGCTGAGAGACAAAAAAGACTGGGGTTCGTACATCGAACTTTAGATCATTCGCAAAAAAGACTTAAATCGAGACTTAAATAGAGACTAATATCACTAATGGATAAAAACGGGCAGCTCGTATTTTCAGACGATCCCATGTTAAACGGGATTAACCAGGCGTTTCAGCATATTGAAGAAGGTGACTTCAAGCATGCTGTATATAAGCTTGATGAATTAATGAATATCAATCCCGATTATCCCGGCCTCATCGAAGGGTATAGAACCGCTAAATTCTGGCTAAATCGTACGAGTAATATCAACAGCCTTGAAGATGGTAAAAAAACCGCCGATTTTCTTATGACCGAATGGAGCATTTTCGATGAATACGCTTCCGATAAAAACATGACCACCTCTTCGGCCTATAATGCCGCCATGAAATTCATTTTTTTCAGGGCTTCCGAGCATTATAAAATCGCCTTTCAAAAACAGGAAGATACCACCAACAGCTTCGACCTGCTTCTTAACCTGGGCGATTGCTTTCTTCGGCTCAAAGAATACAAACATGCTATCGACACCCTGGAGTACGCCCGGAGCTCCTATTCCAGCAACGCACGGCTCCTTTCTATCCTGGCTGAAGCCTATTTTCATATGGATGATCTTCCCAAATGCCTGCTCCATTTCCGCGAGGCTTTCTTTGTGAATCCTTCGGATATTGACCTGTCCCTGATCATGGCGACCCCCATCCATACCCTGGTGGATATCATCAAAGAGAACAGGAAAGATTTTAAAGACGTACGGGAATGGATCCCGGTGTACGGGTTCCTTACGGATATTTTTTACGTCCGGAGAAATATCAGCAAGCGCCTTGTTGATACCATTGAGCGGGAGATCTATAACCTGGAAGTTAGCTTCCAGCAGATGAACAAAGAAGAGATCGACACCAGCAATATTGTGCCCCGCCTTATTAACAAATATCTCTGGATGCTCGATTATTACGAGTTCCAGGTCTACAGCTTTGAAAATATCAGCCAGATTAAGCAGCGGCTTATTAAAATAGAACGGGAGCTTTTTGAGGAGTATTTTAAGAAGTCGAAGTAAGGAGTCTGGGGCCAGGTGCTCTCAAGAAACTGGATCTTAAACAGGGCCTGTTCCCGAAGATTTTATCCGGGGTTTTGTTCTGTCTCACGGGGTTGAAACCCCGAGCTACAACACGTCGCCCCGCTGGGGCGATTCTGCCTTGGGTCAGATCAACCAATGATCGACCAATGCCCTGCGGGCGATTCGGTCCCATACCAGAAACACCCCGGAGGGGTGAAGTCATGTAGCCCGGGGTTTTTAACCCCGGGTAGCCCCATGCTGAAACCGATCCATGTATATAAACAGTTTCTTATTTTAAATAGAATCTGTTTCCAAAAATATTATCAGGAGGGATAGCTTAATGAACCAGGACAAAAAAACGCCCTACTCCACAGGCCAGAGAATTGGTATGATTTGTATTATACTGCTTCTTGCTCCTCTTTTATTTGGGGTATTTACAAAACTATTCCTGGCGCCTTTTTTACTGTTTGACCTGTTAAAGATCCCTCCCCATTTACGGATACATATATCACGGGCATGCACTATTATCGCTCTTATTCCTTCAGTTTATACAACGTTCCGGATCTGTAAACAAGTCTGGCCAAAGCGTGCCGTTACTGAGTAACCCGTTCCCATTTTTCTATACCGCCGGACCTTGTTGGGTTTAGCTCATCGGCCCTAAACCGGAATTTTTCTTTTACTAATTTATCCAGGAAGGCATTCTTGTTAATAAAGGTGATCTCACTTTCCCTGGTTACTCCGGACATAACCAGGTCCCGAGAATAATCGGTGCTATCGAAAGGATGTATATTGGTGTACCACAACCACAATCTTCCATCCATATAACTATACTCAAATGAGTCAAACGTATCGTGAGAAAAATAATCATACCCCGCGCAATCATTTCGATAGACTATTTTTAACCCCGTTCCTTTTTCGCACTTCTCTCCTTTTGAGTCGCACTTGATCCCGGTATTTTTCCAGGTCCCGGCGATGTCACATTTGGAACAATTGAGATAGAAAAAATGGAGCCATAAGAACAGGGCAAGCGCCAGGAAGAGGATTATGAGGTATATTTTTATGATGATGGGGATTTTAAAATTTTTCATAGATTGGATTCATCAATTATTTTTCTAATTTATTTACGCTATATCAATTTTAAAAGAATCCAACTCCGAAATTTCATTGGACACATCATTTCTCTCAAGAAACTTTTCAATCTTCCGCACATCATCAATATAAATTAAACCACATTTAAATTTGATTCCTTTCTTTTCATAACAAACCATAATAGGAGGAGAATGAAACTTCGGCCCGAAAAAAGTATAATATTCATCAGGGGTAAGTTGTTTTTTATGGCACTCTACTGAAAAACCTTCAAGAGAATCTATAAATGATAATATTTCACTGAAATCATATACGCGAGACATTAATTACGAAACCATTTCTAAACGATATTCACTCGGAAGCACGGAGAGTAGAGTATTTACTAAATATTGGGCTTCATCGGGAGAGGCTGATTGAATTTGCTCAAGAATGTGTTTCAGTTTTGAAAAAGTTGTTTCCGATAAATTTGAAAATTTATAATCGGATGATTCTATGTCCGATAGTTGTTCACTATTGGTTTTATCTCTATTAATTACTTCCTTTAATTCGTCTAAGTCTTTGTTCTTAACTTCTTCAATAGATTTTTTTAATGATTCGATTTTATTTTTTGCATGTAAATTATTAAACATTTCCCATAAAGCAGGATCAGTCACTCTGTTTTCATACATCTTATCCAGTGAATCATTTTGCAATAAAGCAATAATTTGAAAAACCACCATTTCACAAATTCTGCTATATACATTCTCGATAGCCTGCTGATTCTCTTGCTGTTCGGAATACGCATGGATATCGAAATCCAGGCAATGGCCAACCATTACGCCATCATCTCTTCTGTGCATTAAAATATGAAGATTTGGAAGGTTTAATAATCTGCTTTGAGAAAGAGCCTCTACCGCTATTAATTCACCAGTGATATGATTCATATATAAACTCCACCTTGCGCTTAAGTAATTACAAGATAAAAAAACACTACATAAAAGTCAAGTACTTTTCCCCTACCAGCCCCCAAACAAATACTGCTGAAAAATATACTCCAGCTTCATTACCAGCCCGGGATTTTTTTCCAGGAACTGCTTAAAATCCCCTTTTCGTACTTCATAAATTGAGAGAGGTTTGTCGTTTGAATACGCGTAAGAAGACGGTTCATCACTATAAAATTCTTTTACCGATCCAATGATATCACCTTTTTGCAGCACTGCCACATGCTCTCCTTTTCTGCTCACTGCCACAGTTCCTCCCCGGATAATACATATCCGCTCAAACATCTCGCCTTCGGCGGTTAATACTCCCAATTCCGTGATTGATACGGGGATGAGCATGGTTTCCAGAAAGGCTCTCTGGGTTGCGGTAAATATTTTTAAGAACGTACTTCCCGAAAGAATTTCCCATGCTTCATTGTCTCGAATATCGGCCAGGCGGATAAGGGCTTTTTCATATTCAGTTCCCACGATGAAATTAAGAAATTTATCTTTTTCAATAGCGAATAATGACACATCGGTTTCCGCCACCACATCCAGGGACCGCTTCTCCCCGGTAATTAACGATGCCTCTCCAAAATAATCATAGGCGCCGAATATCTTCCGGTACTTCTCGTCGTCTCCCCGGATGCTCACGTTCCCGGAATAGAGAATATAAAATTTATCTCCCTCGGTTCCCTTTTGTATTACGATTTCTTCTTTTTTAAACCGCTCTTCCTCTACGATGCTTATAAATTCCTGTACTTTCTTTAATGATATATTCTGAAAAAAATCAAGATATCGCATTAGTCCAAGAATGCGGTAGGCTTTTTCAAACGTGGGCGATTTTGTATTAAAATAACGCGTGTTCTCTATGCCGAATTTAGCCAGCGTTAGTATTGTTTCCTCCGGCATTCCCTTTTTGGGGATATGATATACAATGGTCTTTTTCCGGATATTATCCGGCAGGGAATTTAAATAGTCTATGGGCGTATGCAGCGGCGGTACCCCTGATTCATGGTAGACTACTGTTGAATCCCAGGGAAAATTACTCAGTTCATCATAGCGTTCCCTGCTTATTACTCCCTCATCAAACAACTTTTTGTGCAGCTCCGGGTCGTTGTTATGATCGGAAGAATAGGTAAGAGACTGGTTCTGAAATTCCATACGGAATCCGAACGTTGGAATTGAATGAAGGGTATAGAACATATTAAACCTGCCCCCATGAATAAAAAC
Source organism: bacterium (assembly GCA_024224995.1). The sequence continues at coordinate 7,850 of JAAENB010000230.1, forward strand.
AGGCGATCCTATTTGTACGGGGTGGAACTCAAAAAGACTCATTAAATATTCACTCGAGACCCCGGTAAACGCGGCATACTTACGCAGAAAACTTTTCATTACTGTCCTGGTTGAATAAATAGTGATCTTCCACTCTTCCAGTATTTTCTGAAAAGTCCCGGCGTCATGATCCGCGTGGCAATGAGTAAGGATAATGCAGTCTATAAACTTGGGACTCACATTCGAGTCCAGGAGCCATTCTGTTGAATTTACCGGCGGGTCTACCATTATTCCGTGGTGATTAAGCCAGATTATAAATCCCGATGTATTTTCATACGGATCAAACCCGGAACTGGGCCCAAGACAGGTCATGCCAAAAAGCGGCGGTTTATAGGGCTCGGCCATCCGTTCCCCTACCAGATATTTTGGCTTATATTCTATCCTGCCCGGTACATAGGCCAGGAGCTCTTCTCCCTTTAATACATCAAAATTCCCGTTTGAATCAATGTTGATAGTTACTCCATCGATAGTTATGGTGTTATTCTGATAAATACAGAATTCCACCACATCGTCCAGCTCCATGGTCCGGAAATAGTCCATTTCTTTATTTATATCATGCTTGTAGGGTTCTTCCGTATCGAAATCTTCGGGGAAATTCGGGTTTGCCGGTCCCATGAGGGCTTCTTTTAACACTTTGGTAAAACGATGGGCCTGTTCTTCATAACAGACTATGCGGGTTTTCTTCTTTCGTATAAAAAAATTATAATATATGGGGAATTCCAGCTCCGCAATGCTGATACCCTTGATCCAGTTAAAGAACTCTGCGGGCAGCACAAATACCAGGGGCACCCCTTTCGGCAGCAGCATGGTATCTTTTATTGTCTCCGGCGGCGCCCCAAACTGGATATATCCCGATTCCGAATCCAGCAGGTACCCGCCCTGCGGCAGTGATGTGACCGTTTCTTTAAGCTCTTTTAATGGCTCCATAATAGTACCCCGGATCAATTTACAATACTGATTATATATTATATCGGGTATATAGTTAAGAATAAAGAAAAAAAAGGGTTATATCTATCAAAAAAAGAGTAATAAAAACATTTGACAAAATAAAACTCCCGCAGGCTAGTATCATTCTATGTATGAATTCCTTCTTGGCCCCATGATGTGGATAACCCTGTTCCTCCTGGTTTCGGGGCTTTTATTCCGGTCGGTTCAGCTTTTCCGTATTACCCGGAAAACCGGGTCTCCAGCTGTGCCCGCGTCATTCAATAGGCCGGGCTGGTCGCTGCGAAGGTTTATTTCCAATAATTTTGTTTTAAGTAAAGACCCGCTCCTTGCCCTGTTTACCATTGTGTTTCATTCCTGTTTGATTATCACGCCCCTGTTCTTAACTGCCCATTCCGTACTCCTGTTCCAATCCTGGCAGTTTTCTCCGGGCTCATTTCCCGAATGGATTTCAAATATTTTCACGGTTATCTTCCTGGTCTCTGCCGGGCTTCTTCTCTTAAGAAGACTTATTATTCCCCATGTCCGGGCGGTTTCCCGTTTATCCGATTTCCTGTTCCTGGGGCTCTCGGCTGCTCCCTTTGTTACGGGGTTTCTCGCGTTTCACCAGCTTATCCATTATGAGACTATCATCATACTTCATATTGCTTCCGGGCAATTACTGCTCATTGCTATTGGGTGGCTCAAACCAGGGCATATAATTTTCTTTTTTTTCGCGCGCTTTTTTATTAAAAGCGAATTCAGTTTCTTTGGAGGTTCCAGAAAATGGTACACCCCGTAACTGATCCTGCGGTTATAAAAAAAATGCTCAAACAAAAAAAGAGAATGAAGGTCTTTCTCTCTATGTGCGCTTCCTGCGGTACCTGCGCCGACAGCTGTTTTTATTTCCGAAAGCATAAAGATCCCAAAAGCACGCCCGCGTACAAGGCCCTGAACTCTCTTGGCCGTATCTTCAAAAAAAAAGGGAAGGTCTCTCTCTCGGATCTTGAAAATATGAAAGAGCTCATCTGGGGAAAGTGCGTTCTGTGCAGGCGCTGCTCCTGTCCACTGGGCATTGATATTTCCGCTATGATCGCCTGGGCCAGGGCGATTTGCCGTTCCCAGGGTGTGTATGAACAGTATGATAAAAGTGTTAAAGGGTGATAATTCTGAAAAAAACCGGAACAACAGCGGCAACTATCATACTGATATTCTTAATCTTTTTGAATCTATGGGCAGAGCAGGATATTATTATTCTCAACAACATCAAGACCTTTCAGAAAAAGCAGCGGTCAGTGGTCCGCTTTCCACACGGGCTTCACATGGCCGGGGAATATTCCTGTAAAACCTGTCATCACCTGGGGACCGAAGGGACCAGGTGCGCGGTCTGTCACAAAAAAAAGAATAAAGGCAAAGGCCGATATACCTTGCAGCAAGCGTTCCATTTGCAGTGCATGGGCTGTCATTCGAAATTAAAAAAGAGCGGGAAAAAGACCGGGCCCCGCCTCTGCGCCGGATGCCACCCGGTTCGATAAAAAATTTATAAAATCTTTATTTAAAATAAGACAAAGCAGTATATAATAGGTTTTTTACAAAACGGAGGCAGCACTATGACCCAAAAAACAAGCATACTCTTTTTATGCACCGGCAATTCCTGCCGAAGCCAGATGGCCGAAGGACTAACAAGGCACCTGAAGGGAGACCTTGTGGAAGTCTTCTCCGCCGGGATAGAAAAGCATGGCCTCAATCCCAATGCCGTAAAAGTTATGCAGGAGATTGGTATTGACATAACGGCTCAATACAGTAAAACAACTACGGAAATAAAAGGTACCGAGTTCGATTACGTGGTAACCGTATGCGGCCACGCGGACGAGAACTGTCCTTTCTTCCCGGCTAAGACCCGCGTTGTTCACCGGGGTTTTGACGACCCGCCAAAACTGGCGGAAGGGACAAAAACAGAAGAGGAAAAATTATCCCATTATCGAAGAGTGCGGGATGAGATCAAGGCTTATGTGGAGACCCTTCCGGGATCGTTGAGCTCTTAAGAAACTCTTTTTAAACAGGGCTTGTTTCCGGGAAGAGAGACGTTGCGTGCAACGTCTTTACGGGTTGGTTTCCCGGAGACTTGTCCCGGGTCAACACCACAGAGGGGGTAAACCCAAATAAACACCGTGAGGGCACGGCACGCCGTGCCCCTACACGTACCGAATACTCTCGCAGGGGCCGCACTCCTTCCCGGAATCTCCATAACCCTGGCCAGAAACCAGCCAGTACAGGCGTTGCACTGCAACGTCTCTCAGAACCAAACCCCTCGCAGGGGTCGCACCCTTTGCCCGGAGCATCTTCGTAAAACAGACCCCGGTATCAACACAGTTTCTTCCGTATTTTTCCCGGCCCTGCCGGGTCAGCTTCAACCAATGATCAATCAATGCC
>JAAENB010000231.1 GCA_024224995.1 bacterium
ACACCTTCAACTATAGTTGGAGATAAGGGATTGGATATGTCTGCTATTTGGAAACCCGCGTATTGATCAGCCACATACGCGAAATTGCCCGAAAGAGATACCTCGTATGCATCACCGGGAGTGCTGCAAGATCCAACAATAGCGGGAGATAGGGGATCGGAAATATCAATTACCTGCAAGCCTGCATACGCAGCAGAGACATACGCGTAATTACCTGATACGGATGCGTTCACCGCGTAACCGGGAACGGCACAATTACCAACGATAACGGGAGTCGTGGGGTTCGATACATCTATAACCTGTAAACCGCCGCAGCTGTCGGACACATACGCGTAATTACCCGATACGGATACGCCGAACGCGGCATCAGGAGTGTCGCAGCCTCCAACGATAACGGGAGAAGAAGGATCGCTGATATCAATTACCTGTAAACCGCCGTCATAACTATCGGCAACATAGGCGTAATTACCTGATACAACAACTTCCTTTGCCATATCGATAGTATTACAACTTCCAACAATAACCGGAGATAAAGGATCGCTGATATCAATTACCTGGAGCCCTTCGGTCCCGTCAGCAACATAAGCGTAATTGCCCGATAGAACTACCGCTAATGCAACACCGGGAGTATCACAATTTGCAACGAGACCGGGAGACGCGGGGTTGGAAATATCAATAACCTGCAGCCCTTGATACGAATCAACCACGTACGCGTAATTCCCTGAAACAGATACTCCTACGGCATTACCGGGAGTGTCATAATTTCCAACAACACCGGGCGTTAACCCAATATTAATAGTAATTTCAGCGACAGAAGATTCATTGCCGCTAAGGTCAACAGCTTTAGCCATAATTCTATTTTCTCTATCAGCTAATTTATCAGCATCAATAACAAAAGACCATGTCTCTTTACCGTCAGCCGGATAAAAATCACCATCATTAATGGCAACAAAAACTTCAGTAATTTCGTTATTATCAGACGCGTTCCCCATTACGAGAATATTCTTTTTTTCAAAAGAACTCCCGTCTTCCGGAGAAGTGATAGAAATCACCGGGGCTTCAAAGTCCTGTACACAACCGGGGATAAGAAATAACAATGAGATGAGCAACAAATTTGTGAATCTTGTGAATCTTTTCATATAAAAATCCTTCCTGAAAATAAATTTGAAAGCCTGAATTCAAGCTCTTATATATATAGTGCGATTTCAGGCCCAAAACGGCTGATTTTTTTTTGAATAATCAAAAAAAGTTCAGACGGATAAAATTTTTTTTATATTAAATTTTAAATATTAATAAAAAAGGGGGCTTTTTAAGAGGAGTGTACATCATTCCGCAGTAACGAGCTCCGGTATTTTAACAATTATCTTTTTTTAATAAAACGTTCATGCTCATGTCTCCCCTCCAATGTATACATACTGATAAATAATCTTTATCTTTATCTAATATGAATGAATTCACCGGCTGCAAAAAATCCCTATTCTTGCGCGAGGGATGCGCAGGGTTTAGTCCCGATTCTTTTCATCGGGACCGGAGCGAACGCGGAGCCCGGAGAAGCCCGGCCCCCAGGGCGCGCCCTACCCCAAATCCATGATACCGAAATTTAGAAGCCGCGTAATTTCATCATATTTACCAAAAAAGAGTTGCAATCCATCCTCTCGATTTGCCAATATAGTAGCATTTTATAAATATACAGGAGGTCTTCCATGTCTGGTCCGTCACCTACCCGAATAAGAAGACAGAAGTCCGAAGTTGTAACGCTTGGAGCGGTAAATCCGCTGCAGCTCAAACAACTAAAATTCTACTTAAAACTCCTCTATTATAATCCCTTAAAGCCTGAAGCTGATCGCTGGTGTCCCCTGCCTGCCGGATTAAAAGTTAAAATCTATGATTATGACCCTATAAGCAAAAATGATCTTTTAGGAGAGGCCCAGACAACGGGCAATAATAACCCGATTTTTGTTCAGGTTGACGATAAAGACGAAGACAAACCGGATATTTTTTTCCAGGTAGAAACCGGGAAAAAGTATATACGCCTGGATACGGAAGCCCTGGTGGACTCAATAACTAATCCCTCTACAACATTTTCCTTTATTGCGCTCCCTGAAATAATAGACTCAAGAAAGAAAAAGGATACGGCCGGTGGAAGCGGCTACCTTGACGACTTCACCGACCCCGTTGGTAAAGGGACAAATGCATTGCCCTGGACTTTTAAACTGGAAGAGATACAGCTATTTGTGCAGTTAAAATACTACAAGCCCGCTTCCGACAGCTTTGAGCCGGTACCCAAAGGTATGGTTGTATCTGCATATGACTATGACTATATATCACCAAACGATCTCCAGGCAGTTGGCTGTGTCGGGGATAATGGAAAAGTCTATCTCCCCATATTCATGAAAGATGAGAACAAACCGGATATCTTTTTTTCTATAAAATGGGACTCTACGAAATATCTCGACAGGCAAGCAAACAGTTATGTTGACTCCGGTGATCCCGCCAAAAGAGAACAATTCGTCAAATTGCCCGGTGAATGGATATCGAAAGATAATAAAGACAGCACAGGCAGTGATGGATGGAAAGATGATTTTAGCGGGTCAACTATCGGCACCTGGGACAGCCCCTGGATTTTTCATTATATCCCCAAAGTACTTTTCTCCTCCCCTGGAATTGACAAGCTCAAACGGCTCACTCATGGCGCTGCCGTTGCAGTTAACAATGATTGGGAGTGCGGCCAGGTCTACAGCTCTTCTCCACCGGCAGGGAAACGGGAACTGGAACCGATATTTGATCTTGATTATGAAAACAATACTGCAGGAGAACAGGACTTGCTGCAAGTTGCCGTAAACATGAGTCCTGCCAATCTGCCGGGAACCCTGGAGCTGAAAGCAATTTCCGGAGCAGCCCGTATTCGGCTCTGGCCCCGGAACAAGAAAGGCAGTTCCGGCGATATTATTTCCTTACCGGAACAGGTTCCGAAATCGACTTTCCCTAAAAATTATTTCATTGAAGGGCTGCAGAATCACGGCAAGGTTGAACTTGAAGTATTATACAAGCATAATGGCATGGAAGTGGGAGATACAATGGCCGTTAATGTTGTTGAGCTTGAGGAAAAGCAGGGAGGAACGCGAAAAGTAATCTATGAGTATAACAGTAATATCCAATTTGAAGTTAAAGGAGCGCCGGCCAATTACAGTTTCAAATGGGATTTTAACGGAGATGGAAGCTTTGACGCCTCTGTATTTGAATCAGGAAAACACTCTGCCACTGAGACATGCAAATACGGCCCTGCGGCAAATGCCGGAACAGTCCTTTTACCGCAAACTGCGGCGAATAACCGTAAAATTTACAATGCAGCAGTAGAGATGACCGGGGGCCTGGTCCTTCATATAAAGGGAAAATCAATCTTTGGCGGTACACAAGATGGAATTCGCCTGGCTCTCGGCACCAACCAGGGAACGGCTCTTCCCGCCCAGAGTACAGCCGGGCTTCATACCTTATTTAATTGGAACGATAGTACTCCTGTAACCTTTGACGCCACGAACGCCGCTCATAGCGGCGTTAATCGTATAACCTATAACGCGGGATTAGTAGGGGCCGTCGCCGCTACTCACTATAATGGTATGGGCGCGAACCGGAAAGTTTTGTATGTTGAAGTAAGCCCCTTCACCTGGACTTCGGGAAAACATCGTGAAGAATTAATCGGTACAATAAATCACGAAATATTACACCTCCGCCAGCATGCCGCTGTACGCGATAACCCCCCGGGAAACAGGTTATGGAGGTTATTGGATGATCACTACGGAAGCCCAGGCGCATACCGGCCATTTCGTGAAGTGGAAGCCTACTTTTCAAAAGTCCTTGATGTCAATATATCCTGGAGGCATCAGATTCCTGTCCAGCAGAATAATCTCACTTATTTCCGTGATTACTATAATGATTGTCTCGCTCTTTTAGCCGCATTACCCTCAGGATCTGTCAAAAATGCAGCAAAACCATTTCTCCAGGATATATATAGAAAAATTCCATTTTTCGAAATGAAACGGGCCGGGTATGATTTTGATGTCCGGGCTCCAAATTAATAGTAAAGAACCGGTACCGATGAAATATCTATCAACTTTTTTTTGTATCATAACGATCAGTATACTATTCTATATCACATGCTCTATCCCTATTATTGGAGGTCATAAAATGGATAACGAAACCATGACACAGGTTATGGAACAAACAGTAGAGATCATGGCAGAAGCCTATTCCAAACCTCCCTCGTCCAAAGGGCATTTTCTTGACTCCGCGAAAAAGATAGGCCGGGCCGCTTTACAAATGCCGGAAGAATACCGCTCTCCCTTTTACTATCACCAGGCACGGCTTCTTGCTATGGGTGACAACAGGGATGATGCTGCTGATATACTAAAAAAACTTCTCAAGGAAAATCCTCCCCTTCCGGAAGTCATCTGGCTTTCCATTCAAATCTCCGCTTCCGGGACCGGTAAAGAAAACAATGAACGGCGGTGGAACTATGAAGACCAATTAGGGGGAATTTTACCTTTCAGTATCTGGAATTATTTAAGAGACTCCAGGTTTGAACAAAAAGAATCGGAAAAAACAGGGGAGCCTCTCTGTGACGGCCCGGACTGGCCCAGGATACCTGCGGTAAAAGCCGATACATTAATGCGTATTGCCTCCTTGTTTGAAGAGATGAATCTTCACGCAGAAGCAGCTAACGCCTACAGGGAAGCAGTTTACGGAGGCTTCAATCCACCGCTCTTGCCGGAACCAGGCGCGAATACATGGTTCTCAAATGAAACGGCAGACGCATGGATCGCAATTGGCACACACGAGGCAACTATCAAAATGAAAAAATGGCCAGTGCAAGCTCTTCTTAATGCGGTGGCGTCATCACCTTCCAGGCTCAAGACGGCGAAGGAATTAATCCCGTTTACATTTTCCTATTATCGAAAACTGCAAAAAACAAAATATAAGCGCGATACTTTTATTAAGATAGCAAATCTCTACGTGGAAAACAATTTACATGGCAGGGCGCTGAGGGTTCTGGATGAAGCAGCGGAGCTTACGAAAACCGACCTGTCTCAAATAAAAACCGGTATTGAAAAGGAATGGGATAAACTCATTTCGTCCTATATGCAGTTACGGGAAAAAATTTGTTTTTTATATGGCTATAAAGTATCGGACCATAGTAAAGAATTGAAACGAGCTCCTCACCGCTTTCTCTATGGTGATGTAAAATAGTTGATGGAAACAATTCAAGGACAACTCAGCACAATCACCTTTAGAGCGGAAGATACCGGTTTTACGGTAGCCCGTTTTAAAGAAGACGAAACAGATGAGACTATCACCATAGTGGGCAATCTTGCCACCTCGACTCCCGGGGAAGTCCTTAAGCTCACGGGAGAATGGGCCAATCACTCTAAATTCGGCCGTCAATTTAAAATACAAAGTTACGAAACAGGGACACCCGTTACTGTCGAAGGAATAGAGAACTATCTGGGCTCGGGTCTAATCAAGGGAATAGGTCCTTCAAAGGCGAAACGGATAGTTGAAGCTTTTGGCATAGAGGCATTGGAAATAATTGAAAAATCTCCAACCCGGCTCAACGAAATAAGCGGGTTTGGAAAAAAAACAGTCCAAATAATTACGGAAGCCTGGGAGCAGCAAAAAGAAGTTCAACAGGTAATGCTCTTTTTACAGTCACACGGAGTGAGCTCCGGGTACGCCACAAAAATATATAAACAATATGAAAATGAATCAATAGCAATAGTGAAAGAAAATCCCTACCGCCTGGCCGATGACATATTCGGGATTGGTTTCCAGGTAGCCGATGCTATTGCGGGTAAACTTGGTTTTTCAAAAGATTCAAGTTTACGGATAGAATCGGGGATATTATATGTGCTAAAAAATCTTTCAAATAACGGCAATGTTTTTTATCCCGAGAGCCTGCTTCTCCGGGAAAGTCTTAGCGTTTTGGGAATACAGAATAACGAGATACTCAATGACGCCTTAGAGAGTCTTAA
>JAAENB010000232.1 GCA_024224995.1 bacterium
GTCAAATATGTTTTTTGCCATTATAATCCCCCTGCCGTGGGACTCCATTCTTTTGTTTACATCGGCCATTCGTGAATTAATAAACGGTTGAAAGATAAAACCGTTCCCTTCGTCGGTAACCGTATAAATGACCCTGTCCGGATTAATTTCAAAGTCAATTACCACCTTCCGCAAACTATAGCGGGGATCGTTCTGCCGGGCTTCCATAAGGGCGAAAAATTTTTTTTGGGCCAGGGCCTCGGTCTTTTCTTCATAGCTTATATCCAGGTTTCCATGCTCTATGGCGTTAATTATGATCTCTCTTAAGGCAACACGCAGTAAATGGCTTCTTTTTAAACTGACATATTTGTTTAAGTTCCTTGTTATCCGGAAAGTAAACTCATCAACATTATAGATTGAGTTTCCTATTATCATGTTTTGTTTTTCGGAAACAAAACATTGCAGGAATATATCTTCATCCACACTGGACGCCTTTCCCAGGATCTCATTTTTCCCTTCCAGGGTTACGTATTCAAGATGAACCTGCATCTGTTTGGCTTCTGTTTTGAGGGGCATTTTAAACTCAGTCCGGAATGAGACCGGGTTTTTTTCTTTTGAAAAAAGTTCAAACTGCTGCGTAACAAATTGTTTTGTTTTATTCGCCGCGTTTGGCTCTTCGTAGATGAGATTAAGAAAAGGGGTCCCAATCAACGACTCCGGCCCAACCATTAATTGAAGCTGTACGGAATTATTTACCGATATAAATAACCAATCATCATCCAGAGAAAAAATAATATCATTTGATCCTTCAAAAAGAAGCCGGTACTTTTCCTGCACGGAGACCGTTTCACGCCGGGCGTGTTCTTTCTCTCTATTGATAATGCCAATCCTGTCCGCCAGGGCAAATGAAAGAAGTATTACTTCCAGGGAACCGCCTATTTTTATGGCATGCTCAGTTAAAAAATGAAACGGCAGTATCCCGAAAGACTTTAAAATATAGGCTATTATTCCAATAAAGAATACAAACCACGCAAGTAAATAAAACCGGGCCGCTCGATATCCCTTTGCCAGGCATATAATTCCAATAACCATACAGGCGATGGCAATCATCATAACCAGGACACTCATGCATTGTACGGCGGTACTATACCTGACTAAAAATGAAAAACCGGCAAAGGCGGTGATTAAAACCAGGGAGAATATAATAAACTTATCTATAGTGGGAAAGAGCTTTTTTGTTTGCAGGAACAGGCGGGAAAACAATACTGCCATTGCCACGCCCAATGAGGCTAAAAGCAGAATGGAAGAATTCGCCCATTCCGGGGAGCCCGGCCATAAGAATTCATACGTATACCCCGAAAAACTGCTTTGAGCCAGAAGCATAAAGAATATATGCAGCACGTAAAAAAAATAACTAAAATTCCTGATGACTATGAATATACAAATGTTATAGAGGATCATTACCAGCATTATTCCAAAATAAATCCCCATTACTGTCTGTTCAAGGTTCACTTTTTCAGTAAATGCCTTTTGTGACCATATTAAAAAAGGCATTTGTATGGACCCTTCACTTTGGAGCCTCACATAATAGACCTGTTCCGTGCCCGCTTTTGTCGGCAGAAAAAATACAAAATTATGGTGCTTTATTTGCCGTTTTTTAAACAGGATCATATCGCCGGTCTCTATTTTTTTCCGGGTACCCGCTGCCCCCGGTATATACAGGTCAACATAGTCCAGAAGCGGATACTCTAATTCCAGCAGCCATTTCTTTTCTCCCGTCGGGAAAACGCAGCTAAATCGAACCCAGTACGCGGAATTTACATAACCCATGTTCGGGGTTCCCCCGGTATTCCGGGTAAAACGATGGTCGTATTTTCCTGATTCAATACCGCGTATGGTTATTGTTCCCTGAGGATCTTCCAGGTATTCCAGGTATGGGGCCAGTTTGTACTCTTCCCGGGTATTATCAAGGGACAGGGGAGTTAGCGCGAATCCCCGCCAGGGAGAGAGCAGTATAATGAAAATTATTGCTAAAATTGTGGTTTTACGTATTCCTGCCATTACCGTGCCCCTTGTAATTCGCGGGTAATGCGTAATAATTCATTGAATTTTCCCACTGCGTTTTTCTTTTGTTCTTTTGTCGCGAGAGTGCTATTGGCGTAGAGAATGGCTTCCATGAACTGCTTATGATATTGATCCATCTTTTTTTTATAGAATGGAGGCCGTGACAATTCAATATTAAAGAGCCAGTATTTGAGGGTCTTCTTAAGCTTCTGTTTATCCTTTTCTTTGTCCAGAAGAGAGATAAACTCCATATATCGCTTTTTGCGGAATTGAAGCCGTAAAGGGGTAATATCGGCAAGATTCTTATTGAACCTGAAAAAGTCCTTTTCCTGCTCATCGGAAAAGCTGCCGTAAAAATATTCCAGGATTTTTAAGATATTCCGCGTTGACTGCTTTATTCGTTCATTCTTTGGTTTATTTGCCAGCTCGGCTAATTCCTCATTATCACTTTCAAGCTTCTCTTTGCAGTGCCGGAGCTGCCCGGCATCGAGGCTTGTTAGAAAATTGACCGTATCATCTATTATCCAGGAGGCAATCGACTCCCAGTGTTTTTGATTCTTCTCCCGGACAAAGAGAAGGTCTTCACTCCGGAGTCCTTGTTTTACCCCTTTTTTTAACCGGTTAAATACAACTATAAAGTCTTTAAGCCCTTCTTCCCGGTGCCGCGCAAGGAATTTCAAAATGTTCTGCTTAACAGCATTGGACTGGCTGCTTTTAAGGTCAAAATAGCTGTTGACCTTATAATGCAGGTAGATATCAAGTGAATTATATGACCATTTATAGGTGAAAGAGCTGCATGAACTTAACCCTATGCTGGTTATAAGAAAAAAAGCTAATTTGTGTTTGTCGCGTAATGTTTTCAAAACAGGTACTCTTCTTATAGCATTTTAGTATCAAGGCTAATTATAGAAGAAAAAAACCAAAAGTCAAGATAATCTGTTTAAAAAAACACACTCTGTAGAATAAAAGTAATAAATATAAATTTTCAGGGAGATTATTTAATGATCAGGAGCACCATACATCTGGCTCTTCATTTTTTGGTTCCCGCTCTTGCGGCGGGGGCTCTGTATCGCCATAAATTCCGGACCGCCTGGTTTATAATGGCAGCAACCATGATAATCGACCTGGATCATCTATTGGCAAACCCGGTTTTTGATCCCACCAGGTGCAGCATTGGGTTTCATCCTCTACATTCATACTATGCTATTGGGGTTTATTGTATTTTGCTTTGTATTCCTAAACTGAGAATCGTTGCCCTGGGGTTGTTGATCCACATAGGGCTGGATCTTATTGACTGCGGCTGTATGCTAATGCTGTTATAAAAATCCAAGTTTTCTGGCTTTTTTAAAAGCCTTTTTCGCGTCCCGGGAATTCTCAAGGCCAATGTCCTTATAAATTTCGTATGCTTTTTTAAAATACTCCCCTGCTTTCTCTTTATTTTTTAACTTCATATATAAACCGGCAATGTTTATAATCAGGTCTGCGTATTCCGGATTTTTTTGTATTTTAAGAGATTCCCAGGTTTCTTTGCTTTGAATACAATAATCAAGCGCTTTTTCGAATTTTTTTATATGCAAATAGACAAGCCCGATATTATTTAAGATTTTGGCGTGGTGTGCCGTCTGGTCAAGACCCAGGTGCTCGTTTCCTTCCTTGCTCTTTTCATAGCATTCAAGCGCCCTGTTAAAATCATACTTAAACCAGTATAAAATCCCGATATTATTCAGCAATGATAAATAGACCGGGGTATGTTCCATTTTTATTTTTTCGTATATCTCTTTGGCTTTTTCGTAATACCGCAACGCGGCCTTGATCCTTTTCCGGTCCCAATAGTAAATGCCAATATTTGCCAGGAGTGTCGCGTAGTTGCCGTTATCCACTATTCCCAATTCCATGTAGATCTTTTCACTTTGCCGGTAATATTCAATAGCGTAATCCTGCATCCGGCAGCCCCAATAGGCCAGACCAATGTTCGACAGGAGAACCGCGAAACTTAATGTTGTGTCCAGTTTCAGCGATTCATAGATCCTTCTGCTTTCTTCATAGAGCACCAGGGCCCGCTCAAGGTTCACTTGCTGGTAATATGCCAGCCCTAAATTGATTGTAATATTGGCGTAATTGACGGTGTTTTTTAAGTCATGAGATTCTTTGATCCGCATATCGTTTTCATAATATTCAATGGCTTTTTCAATATCACCTTTGTGAAAATTGAGAAGCCCCAGGTGACTCTGCAAATCTCCATAGTCTTTTGAGCTTTCTTCTTTAAGAGCACTGTATATTGCTTCACCCATCATATAATAATCAAAGGCATTGTCGTATTCGGCTTCCCGGGCAAAGACTCTTCCAATATAAATGATGGCATCGGCGTTACCCATGGAAATTTCCAGCCCTTCGGATTCGTATATTTCACGTCCTTTTTTGAAATAATCAAAGGCTTTGTCGGTTTCTCCTTTCTGGAATAAAAGACCACCGAGTTTGATCAGTGTTTCCGCGTATTGAGCGCTGTGATTACCGTATTTTCCGGCAAAGAGGTCAAGAGCCTTATTCATGGACTTTAAAGAACTTTCATACAGATTGAAAACCGAACCTTCGATCCATCCCGCTTCAAGGTAGGCTTCCCCATATTCAGGATCTATTGACAGCGCTTCCTTGCTGAGTTTTAGCGCCTCCTGGGGATTGTACAGCTCTACATCTTTTGCTTTTTGATATATCGACTGAGCCTTTGATGTTGAATTCTCTCTACCTGGCATAGACCATTATTCCTGTTTATTATTAATAGTTAAAAAATCTCTATTAACATTATGTCAACTCTCCAAAAACTTGCCTGAGTTGTCTATAATTATAATACTTTTTTATAAAAACGCAAGAATTTTTTTAAGGGGGACAGCTTCTGCTGTACTCTTATGTCCCCTCAAAAAGGGCGGCTTTTTTCCTTAAATTACTATTTTCTTGACAGGAAATTTTTTATAATGTTAATAGTAAAAGTGTTTAAAAATTGGTCGGCGGAGAAAAAAATGAAAAAATACCTGGAGTTTCATGATAACAAATCTCACAAGTTCTGGGAAGTTCAAACAGACGGGGTTTCTCATACTGTTCGTTATGGAAAAGTTGGAACCGACGGACAGTCAAAAACAAAGGATTTCGACTCTCCTGAAAAGGCCGAAAAGGACGCGGAAAAACTCGCTGCTTCAAAAATGAAAAAGGGCTATGCCGAAATGTCTGTTAAGTCGGAACGGACCAGGTCCAAACGTTTTTCTCTTAGCTATGATGAATCGGAAGATGGAAAAAGCCTGGTTCCCCGCATAGAAAAATTTGCAGCAAAACCCGAAGCCGCAGAACTCGATTCTATTACAATCGGCAGCTGGGGTGACGCGTTTGAAGGGGGGCCTGATGAAGTTGTGGATTGCCTTGCTGCCAACGCGGATAAATTTCCCAAACTCCGGTCTCTCTTCATCGGGGATATGGACTATGAGACCTGTGAAATTTCCTGGATAATTCAAACTGACCTGTCTCCGCTCCTCCAGGCGTTCCCCCTGCTTGAGAGCTTTAAGATCCGCGGCAGCCAGGGGCTGGAACTGAGCAATATGGATCATAAATCATTAAGATTCCTGACTATTGAATGCGGCGGTCTGGGGAAAAAGGTTCTTGCCTCTATTGCCGGGGGAACGCTTCCTTCCCTGGAACGATTGGAGTTATACCTGGGGATTGATGATTATGGTTTTGACGGTTCTATTAAAGATATCCAACCATTTATGGAAAAAGGCAGGTTTCCAAAGCTCTCCTACCTGGGTCTCAGAGACAGTATTATTGCCGATGAAATAGCAGCTGCCATTGCCGAAGCCTCCATATTGGACCAGGTTGAAGAATTGGATCTTTCCCTGGGAGCCCTGGGCGATGCGGGAGCGAAAGCCCTGCTTGAGAGCAGTAAAATCCGGAATCTGAAAAAACTGGATCTTCACTATAACTTTATGTCCGGAGGAATGGTGGAAAAAATCAAGAAACTGGATGTTTCTATTGACGCGTCGGACCGGCAAGCGGAAGAAGAATATGACGGTGAAACTTATCGATATGTTTCTGTTTCGGAATAAACCCCCTCAATGCTGCCTTCTTTTCTTGTTATCGCTCCGCCGGGGGAAAACCGCAGGGTAGATCTTTTTCAGGAATCATTACTGAAACAGGATCTTCCCCGGGCTCGGGTCCTTTCGTACCTGGATATCATCACCGGGAAGACATCTCTTGAAAAGTATCTTACGCCGGAGACGGTTATCCGGCTTGAATCTCCGGGGGAGCATTTTGAACTTGAAAAAGAGCTTATCGCCGCAGGAGCAAATACTGCGTGTTCCCGCAGGAACGGGCATTGTATAAGCGCGGTCTCTGCCGGGAATCTAACGGAGGAACACGGGCGTATCTATTACCCGGGCCAATGGTTTCGGGGATTCAAGCAGCTTCTTAAAGAGCTCAAAAGTAAGGCCGGATCTGCCCTGTGGATGAATGATCCCGAAGAGATAGCAATTATGTTCGATAAAGCTCTGTGCAATAAACTGCTTCTCCAAAAGGGCCTGCCCGTTCCAAAAGCCCTGGGAGCCGTAAGCTCGTATGATGAGCTTCGTGAAAAAATGAAAAAGGCCGGACTTCCCCGGGTCTTTGTGAAGCTTGCTTCCGGTTCTTCGGCTTCGGGAGTTGTTGCCTATGAAACCGGTGCCAGGGGCGCGAAAGAGCAGGCGCACACTTCCGTGGAATTGATTATGGAAAAGGGCAGCCCCGTTCTTTATAACTCTCTGAAAGTACGGCGCTATACAAATCATGAAGAAGTAAAAACCATAATAGACTGGCTCTGTGCTGAAGGGGTCCATGTTGAACAATGGATTCCGAAGTCCGGTTATCAGCATTATTCTTTTGATATCCGGCAGGTAGTTATCGATATGGCAGCGAAACAGAAGGTTGTGAGGCTCAGCAGATCTCCCATGACCAATCTGCACCTGGGAAATAAGCGGGGAAACCCGGAAGAGCTGGATCTGGCTCCGGAGACCTGGTCTTTAATCGATGAAACTGCCCGTGACGCGGCAGGTCTTTTTCCCAACTCTCTTTATGCGGGTGTGGATATTCTCATTCCAAAACAGAGTTCAATTCCGCGCGTTCTTGAAGTTAACGCTTTTGGCGATCTTTTGCCCGGCATTACCCTGAGCGGTGAAAGTACATACGATTCGGAGATTAAAGCGCTCCTGGCAAAGCGCTCAAGTGGAGAGGCCCCGTGAGAGATATGAACCTGATCGTTGGCACTCATGACATTTTGTTTATTACCCTTGATACGCTCCGGTATGACGTGGCGGAGCAGGAGCTTGCCGCGGGGCGCCTGCCCAATCTTGCCGCGCTTCTTCCGGGCGGCTCCTGGGACAAATGCCATTCTCCGGGGAATTTTACTTATTCGGCTCATACCGCCTTTTTCGCGGGTTTTTTGCCCACTCCCGCGAAACCGGGCCGGCACAGCCGTTTGTTTGCCGCGGACTTCGAAGGCAGTGAAACCTCTACTACGAGAACCTGCCGCTTCGAGTCTCCGGATATTGTTACGGGTCTCGCGTCAAAAGGATATCACACTATTTGTATTGGCGGGGTTGGGTTTTTTAACAAGCTTACACCCCTTGGCTCTGTGCTGCCGGGGCTCTTTGCCGAAAGCCTCTGGAGCCCTGCGCTCGGGGTTGCCGATCCCGATTCTACCCGGAACCAGGTCGCGGCGGCTCTTGATTCTATCAATACCCTTGACCGGGTTAATCCCGGCAAGCGGGCCTTTTTATTTATCAATGTTTCAGCTCTTCATCAACCGAATTATTTTTATCTTAGAGAGAATAAGGGTGATAATCATAGTAAAACAGATTCTATTTTGAGTCACGCGGCCGCGCTTCGTTATGTGGACAGTCAGCTGCCGCCCTTGTTCAAAGCGATGCAAAAACGGGCTCCCCTTTTTGTGATTATCTGCTCCGATCACGGTACCGCTTACGGGGAAGAGGGGTATGTTGGGCATCGGCTGGGGCATGAGGTTGTGTGGATTGTTCCGTATAAGGATTTTGTTTTATCCGCCCACTTCGGCTCCGCTCAGTGACCGGAGGTTCTGTTTCGCAGGTTATACACCTCGTAAGACTCTCAAGAAACTCTTTTTAAATAGGGCTGGTTTCCGTGACGTTTTTGTGTAGGGGGGAGAGGCATGCCTCGCCCCTACGCAAAAACGTCACTGAGGGGTAAACCCAAATAAACACCGCATAGGGCACGGCACGCCGAGCCCCTACAGGTATCGCCCCCCTCGCAGGGGTAGCTACACCTTCCCGGAATCTCCATA
>JAAENB010000233.1 GCA_024224995.1 bacterium
GGAACACCTCCTTTTTAGAGATAGATTTATTCTAAGACAAGTGAATATTATACTATCCTGCCTCTTCATTTTTTTTATATATTCCCGAACAAAACGGTTGAAAGCCGTGGCTTTGGATAAAATGCAGTCCCGTAGCTCAGTTGGTTAGAGCACTACACTGATAATGTAGGGGTCCGCAGTTCAAATCTGCGCGGGACTACTGTTTTGATACGGGGGATTACCTCAGCTGGCTAGAGCGCCTGCCTTGCACGCAGGAGGTCATCGGTTCGACTCCGATATTCTCCACAATTTTATATAATATATATAGAAAAAGTTCTTTGACATACTGGAAGAAAACTCAATTTTTAATAGTAAAAATTAAACCTCAATATAATTAAGGTGTAAAGAAAAGTTACTAAGAGCGTATGGCGGATGCCTTGGCTCTCATAGGCGATGAAGGACGTGACTAGCTGCGATAAGCTTCGGGGAGGTGCAAATAACCTACAATCCGAAGATTTCCGAATGGGGCAACCCAATACTGTGAAGCAGTATTATTCCGTAAGGAAAGCGAACCCGGTGAACTGAAACATCTAAGTAACCGGAGGAAAAGAAAACAATAGTTATTCCCTGAGTAGAGGCGATCGAAACGGGAGAAGCCCAAACCGTAATTGTTTAGGCAATTGCGGGGTTGTAGGGTCCGGCTATGGAAATTAAATTAGAAGTGGAACAATTTTGGAAAACTTGACCAAAGAAGGTGATAGTCCTGTACACGTAATAATTTATGGACCTACGGATACCCTGAGTAGCACGAAACCCGAGAAATTTTGTGTGAATCTGCCGGGACCATCCGGTAAGGCTAAATACTCATGAGAGACCGATAGTGAACTAGTACCGTGAGGGAAAGGTGAAAAGCACTTCTGTAGAAGAGTGAAATAGTACCTGAAACCATACGCTTACAAGCGGTAGGAGTTCTGTATTTATACAGAATGACTGCGTGCCTTTTGCATAATGAGCCTACGAGTTACTCCTCCCCGGCAAGGTTAAAGTATTAAGTACTGTAGCCGAAGCGAAAGCGAGTCTTAACTGGGCGCTTAGTCGGTGGGGGTAGACGCGAAACTTGGTGATCTATCCATGGCCAGGTTGAAGTATCGGTAAAACGATATGGAGGACCGAACCGGTTGACGTTGAAAAGTCTTCGGATGAGCTGTGGATAGGGGTGAAAGGCTAATCAAACCAAGAGATATCTCGTACTCCCCGAAATGCATTTAGGTGCAGCCTCGTGACTAAGTTTAGCAGAGGTAGAGCTACTGATTAGGCTAGAGGGCTTCACCGCCTATCAAACCTTGACAAACTCCGAATGCTGCTAAATATACACGGGAGTGAGGGCATGGGTGCTAAGGTCCATGTCCGAAAGGGAAACAACCCGGACCATCAGCTAAGGTCCCTAAATATATGCTAAGTTGTTCTAACGAGGTGCGACTGCTAAGACAACTAGGATGTTGGCTTGGAAGCAGCCACTCATTTAAAGAGTGCGTAACAGCTCACTAGTCGAGCGGTTGTGCATGGATGATAATCGGGCATAAGCATATTACCGAAGCTGTGGATTGTTAATTTATTAACAGTGGTAGGGGAGCATTCAAGTTGCGCAGAAGCTGTGCCGTAAGGCATTGTGGAGCGGCTTGAAAAGAAAATGTAGGCATAAGTAACGATAATGCGAGTGAGAAACTCGCACGCCGATAGACTAAGGTTTCCTGATCAACGCTAATCGGATCGGGGTTAGTCGGGACCTAAGGCGAACCCGAAAGGGGTAGTCGATGGGTAACAGGTTAATATTCCTGTACTGGCATTTACTGCGATGGGGCGACGAAATTGTGACAAGTCTGCGTACAGACGGATGTACGTTGAAGGGTGTAGATATACAAACGGTAGGCAAATCCGCCGATTGTGTCGAACCTGATAGTACCGTGAGTCTTCGGACAAGCGGATAATGACTGTAATCATATTTCCAAGAAAAACCTCTAAGCTTCAGGTAATTGCCACTCGTACCGTAAACCGACACAGGTAGTCTGGTAGAGAATACTGAGGCGCTCGAGTGATTCATGGCTAAGGAACTAGGCAAAATGGCCCTGTAACTTCGGAAGAAAGGGCTCCCTGCTTTGCAGGGACGCAGCGAAACGGGCCGGGCGACTGTTTATCAAAAACACATGGCTTTGCTAAATCGAAAGATGATGTATAAGGCCTGACACCTGCCCAGTGCCGGAAGGTTAAGGGGGGGCGTTATCTTCGGAGACGCGCTGAACTGAAGCCCCGGTAAACGGCGGCCGTAACCATAACGGCCCTAAGGTAGCGAAATTCCTTGTCGGGTAAGTTCCGACCTGCACGAATGGTGTAACGATCCGGCCACTGTCTCGGCCATGAGCTCGGTGAAATTGTAGTATCGGTGAAGATGCCGATTACCCGCAACGGGACGGAAAGACCCCGTGAACCTTTACTATAACTTAACATTGATCTTGAATAAGTAACGTGTAGGATAGGTCGGAGACTTTGATCTTGCTTCGCCAGGAGTAGGTTAGTCGCCCTTGAAATACGACCCTTTGCTTATTCGTGGTCTAATCC
>JAAENB010000234.1 GCA_024224995.1 bacterium
AGTATTCATTTAAAACATGATTCCGAAAAGGTTGATAATTCAGGGAGCGACCTGGGATTAACTATAGCATCAAATCTTAAAGCGTTTGGCCTTGTTAATCATACGGTTTGGCTTGAAACAATAACTAACAATACGCAGGAGAGATAAATTATGAAAATTAAACACTATCTTTACAACGCCTTTACCATAGAGGATGGCGAAACAAAAATCGCTATAGATCCGGGAAAAAATTTAGGCTTGTTTAATTTAAAAAGTCTAATCCCTGAAACTGAATGGCCGGGGATAACCCATCTTATAGTTACCCATAATGATCCCGATCATTTCGATTACGCGGTTCCCCTGGCAAAAAAATCCAACGCTGCGGTTCTTTGTGGAGAAGCCCTGGTAGAAGACTTTACATCTCAAGAGGTTAAAAAAGTTCATGCCATTGATATCAACAAAAAAATTAAGTGCGATAACATCAGTTTCGAAGGGCTCAAAGTTAAACATGGGCAGTTATATTTCAAGCTGGCTGCCGGCTTAATAGAAATGAAAAACATTATTCGCAGCAGCAACAGAGGCGGAGAAGAAGTTTTTTTAGGACCTTTTAGAATTAAAAAGAGTGAGCATGAATTAACGGTTTATAATCATGGTACCGTTAAATTATTATTTGGTCTTATTAGGGCGGAAAGAGATAACATCGACTGGGCCCGCGGCACAATGGGTTACAAAATTTCCATTGGCAGCAAGACTGTTGTTAACCTGGGCGACAGCATTTTTAAATCAGAGTGGGAAAACCTTAAACCTGATGTTCTTATGATCCCCATCGGCGGTTTAGGTAATAATACCTGGACCATGGATGTTCATGAGGCATTAAAAGCCGTGGAAATCATTTCCCCAAAGCTGGTGATCCCCTGCCATTACAGTGTTCCTTTCCTGTGGAAGAAAAAGATGTGCCCGGCAGATGATTTATTCTTCAAGAGTGAAGTAGAGAAGATGGGAATTGAGTGTTCCATTATGAAATATGGGGATGAGATTGAAATTTAGGGTGTTCTCAGAGCTCTTTAAAAGAGCTCTGAGAACACCACATGGTCAAAAACAATTCGATTTACATTGGCTAGACAAAATAATTCCACGTCTTTAACTGTCTCAATAGATCAATCATATCATAATTATAAATTTTAGGAGCACTATAATGAAGAATATAATAAAAAAATTATGTACCACAATAGCATTCATAACATTCTTAATCCTGGTTTCTCCGGGTATGAAGCCCTTATTCGCGGAAGGGTCACAGGAGTCCCTTAACCTGAACTACCCCATTATCCTGGTTCACGGCTGGGCCGGGGCAGACAAATACGTTGGTATCGCTGATTATTTTCATAATATCAAGCCCACGCTTGAGCAGGAGGGTGCCGATGTTTACGCTGCAGACCTGGATTCCTTTAACGTCGACTTTGATCCGGGTACTTACAACAGTACAAATAAATATTACCGGGGTGAAACACCTGCGAGAAGCGATCAACTTCGGAGTTTTATCCTTTATGTTTTAAGTGTAACAAAAGCCCAAAAAGTCAATATTATCGCCCATTCTCAGGGTGGAATTACTGCCCGCTATGTTATTTCAAATATGACGGCTCCCGATGGCTCCCCTATGTACAGCAAGGCAGCGTCCCTTGTTATGATTTCCAGTCCCAACAGGGGAACATACTTCTCAAACCTTATCATTGGGCTTTCAACGAACTCCGGCTTATCAAAATGGGCATCAGACCTGTTGCTAAACTCCATATGGGGAGAACTTGTATGCGGAGATAATGAATCAAATTTTCTTGCTCCTGCTTTTGCAATGTCAAAGGAATATATGACCGAAGTCTTTAATCCGAACACTCCCGATATCACCCCGGCCCTTGACATGGTCAATGGCACCGGGGTTCGATATTTCAGCTACGCGGGCAAGGCTTTCGGACCCACGATTAACCTGCCGTTATACCCTGTGTGGCTAATAATAAAGCGCCACAACGGCGAAAATGACGGGATTGTGCCTGTGGAAAGCGCCAAATGGGGTACCTGGATGGGAACGGTTACCGGCATGTTCGGCGTCGATCACTGGATGGAACAAAACCAGGTTATGGGAATAACTCCCGGGTTTGACGGGGAAGGCTTTTATCTTGAAATTGCCCGGATGTTGGAACAGAACGGTTTTTAAAAAGCAGGAATTTCTCAGAGCTCTTATAAAGAGCTCTGAGAACACAACAAAAAAAAGGGCAGCACCCCGCCACGGGACCAATTCAAACCCCTCCCACCAAAAAGAACTCTTCGAAAAAAGGAATCGATAGCAAAAAAAGAGAAGAACCAGGCAAATACCCGGATATTCGGCAGACGCGAACGCAGCAAACCCGGGCGGGACAGAGTCACGCTTTTAAAAGGTACTGTAGCGGTAAAAACGGCAGGAATCCCGGGGGCTATAAAACTATGAAAGAAACTTTTCCAGGTCCAGATACAATTTCAGTTTATACACGGACTCCAAACGCAGGAATCTTTCCAGCCGTTCTTCAGGGGTTTTTCCCAATTCAAGGAAAAACGGGTGAAGGGTAATCTCAACTGGTGACTCATAATCTTCATCGAGATAGGCGTTGATGCTGTTGAATTCATAATCCCGGGGATCAAGAAAGATCCCTTCCTCTTTTTTAAGCTTTTTCCTGCTCACCTTTGGAT
>JAAENB010000235.1 GCA_024224995.1 bacterium
CCCCGACGCCCGCCCGATCAAAAAAGGGAAGAGTCATCCGGAATGCGAGTTCGGAACCACGCTGCAGATGTCTTTCAACCGGCAGGGTTTCATGATTACCGTTGAAAATTTTATAGGCAGTCCCGGCGACAGTACGCTTTATCCGGACACACTGAATCTTTTCAGAGACCGGATGAAAGAGTGGCCTGACACTGTTGTCACCGATCTCGGGATGCGAAGCCTGGAAAATCTGAAAAACACACCCGAAAATGTCAGCAATGTGTTTATGGGGCGCAGCACCGATGTTGCCGAAGAAAAACAGGATTTCTGCCGCAGCGCGCGCTCGGCCACGGAAGGATTTATTGCCGTGGCCAAAAATCTCCGGGGTTTCAAAAAAAGCCTGTGGCACATGCTGAACGGACATCGGATGTGGTCGCTTCTGTGTCAGACTGCCTACAATCTGAAGAAGTTTCTTCAGTTGTATTATAAGGAGGACATAAAAGAAAAAAGCCTGACAAAGTTGGGACTGGCTTAACTTTTCCAGGCGTTATGCGGCTTTTCTTTTCTGTGTTTCGGGATTTTCGGTATTCCGAAGGAAGGAGAGGTGCGTCCGAATCAGCAGTTTTCTTTGGCTGATCCCGGTGAAATGACTTTCAGCCCCCATATTTCTGAAATTTGAAAGTGAATATCAGTATATGCCGCAGAAAGAGAAATATGTCGTAAAGAGAAATTCAGCAGATACTATATATATAATATACATACTTGGTCATATGCAAGAAAAAAAATGGCCTGAATGGTTATTTTTCAAGGATTTTTTTGGAGAATATTGGATAAATGTTGGCTAAAATTCAAATTTCATTATTACGTAACCAGCTTAAACTATAATTAATTACAATCATCCAACGGAATTTTGTGGTAATGGGGAATTTATCAAAAAATACAATGTCTGGCTTTTTAAAAACGCCAAGAATAAAATGCCGAAAAATGAAAATGCATTCGGATTTTTAAGGCTTCCAACTGAAGTTGAATGGGAATTTGCAGCACGAGGCGGAAGCGTGGTAGATGCTACACACTTTGACAAGAAACATCCTTATCCCGGGCCATTGACCAAATATGAATGGTATGAAGGACCCAAATCTTCTCACAGTAAAATAAAAAAGATCGGCATTCTCAAGCCAAATGACCTGAAAATCCATGATATGCTGGGCAATGTTTCTGAAATGACAAGTTCCTTTTACCGGGTTGAATATTACCAGGGACGCATGGGCGGGTTTGTGTCCCGGGGAGGCAACTACTTTACCTCAAAAAATAAAATTCGATCTTCTATGCGTGAGGAAATACCATTTTATAAAAATATCAGCGGTGACATTAATCCCGCCAGGCAAAAGACACTGGGCCTGCGCC
>JAAENB010000236.1 GCA_024224995.1 bacterium
ATGGGAAAACATAAGTGAAAATACTGATAAAACGAGTAAATAAAATAATGAAGGAGTAAAAAAATGATTAACTTAATTAAAAAGGCTGTTATCGGAACAATCATCGGTTTCTGTTTGATTAATGGTACAAACGCATTCTGTCAGAATTTTGGTTGGGAAGACAAACCATGGAGTAAAGACAGACCATCTCCGATTTCGTTGTCAGCCGACGACGACAAATATGACGGTTCTCTTGAAAATGAAAGATTACTCATACTTGGAAAAGGAGGAAATGATAAAATTATTTTGGGAGACAACCATGACGGTGGCAGCGGTGACTCAGGAGATGATTATATTGATGGCGGTGGCGGAAGTGACGGACTTTCAGGTGGGTATGGGAATGACATATTAATCGGCGGAGACGGTCACGATCATTTGAAAGGGAATGTTTCAGACCGCATCAATAATACCGGGGATGCAGATATTATAATCGGCGGGCCTGGCGAGGACTATATCAAGGGGGGTAAAGATAACGATATTCTGGTCGGAGGATCAGTGGATTTAACTGATG
>JAAENB010000237.1 GCA_024224995.1 bacterium
AAAAAGGGAAATACAAGATCGGTTGGTGTTAGTCCATGCCACTTCGCGTGCTTGAGCGGCGCGTATACATCATTCCATGAGCCGGGATTATTTACCAGGATCATACCGGCAATGGTAATTCCCCTGAAAATATCGAGAGAAATGAGCCGTGAACCTGTTGTTGTATTCATATAATTGCCTGCCCGTCCTTTACCGGAATGCCCGCTCCTTTCTTGAAAGGCAAAGAGTGCAAGTCCCTGAAAGATGCCGTATTCAGCAAATTATGCTCAATAAATCATCAAGCGTCAACTAAAACCGGGAAAAAAGTCAAAAAATCATTGCAAGAAGGTGCGGAGAATGAAGATAATAATGATAATAAATTTTACTATTGGAAAAAAATAACCGGAGAAAGGTTTACTTCAGTAAAAAGCATATTTCCACCTGGTGAAAATTTATCACCCCGATAAACATGCTCATAAAAATCTTGAAGTTTTTTTGTAAGAGATAGATTTATACTCTTCCTCTAAATAAAAAAATTGACAACGGTAAAAAAAAGAGGTAATATCGAGCATCTTATTCAGCAGGGAATGCTGTAGAAATTAAATATTGGAGGCCTGGCAGAGATGGAAGAACTAATGAGTAAATCAAAAGAAGAACTGGTAAAGGAAATACTTGAATTGCGTGAAGCGCTTTCCAAAGATGAAGGCATTATCGATAGTATAATTGAAGGGTTGGGGATTACCGACGCTACAGGAAATATTATTCAAGTAAATAGTTCGTTAATCAAAATGTTCGGTTTTGATTCTTCTGATGAAATGCTTGGAAAATCCGTTACCAGCTTTATTGCGGAGAAAAATATTGAAAGTACAATGGAGGGATTTAAAAAATGTCTTACAAACGGGATCGCGACTAATTTCCAGTTTAGCGCAGTAAAAAAAGACGGCAGCCCATTTACCTGTTTGCTCAATGCTGCTGTCCTCAAGGGAAAGAATAATGAGTTAATTGGAGTACTGACAACGCTGATAGATATTACCGAGCACACGGAGGCAGAAGAACGGTAAACGGCCGCTACATGAAATCATTTGGGGTCTTTCCTAAATGTTGGGAAATATAGATAAAAAAATTATATTGTTGTAGAAATTCCACCCCCGGTTCTTAAAATAGTTTCTTGCGGGAGAATATAAAGGAACCAGGATGGAATTAAAAATACTGACTCAATTATTAGGACTTACGAATTGTATTGTAAAGGATATTTCAGTTATAGGGAAAAAAATTATAATGGAAATTGAACGATTGGGATATTGATTTTTAAGAGCGCGGACTATACAATCCCCCGAAGTTCAGCCAATATAACCATATCCCGGAAGAAGTGAAGAAGAGCTCTGCCCGGGAAACAGCTTTTTTTGATTGGAAGGACCAGACATAACATGCTGGCGATGATAGTCTTTTTTTTAAATAATATGAGTGGTAATTCATAATAAGTGCAGACAGTGATTACAGAAAGAATAACAACGGATAAAATTTTTATTGAATAAATCAGAATAAACTATATACTTATTATTAGTCTGGAGGACGTATATTTACGAAAAAGTCTGTTTGCAGGGAGAAAAATGAAGCAGGATAATCTTTTTTCACACGACGATTTGCCGGCTCTTTTACACGGCACAAATCTTTTTGAAAATTTCAGCCCGGAAAGTGTACAGGGAATGGCTGCGAAGATGGAAGGTGTTGCCCTGGAAGCGGGAGAAAGCCTTTTGCGCAGGGGAGATCCGGGGACTGCTCTCTATATTGTTATCAAGGGCCGCCTCAAGGCTTTTATTTTTCAAGAGAACGGAGAGGAACGGCTCCTGGAAGAAATAAGCCCTGGTATGACCATTGGTATAATGCAGGTTCTGGAAGGAGGAAATTACAGGGCTAATATATCGGCGCTGAACGAAACGGAGCTGCTTAAATTAAACAAAAAAGATTTTGTAGAGCTCGTGAATAAGTTCCCTGAAATGATAGAGCTCATGGCGAAGATCGTGCTGCAGCGGCTGAAAAACAACCGGGTAAGGGCTGCCCTTTCCAGGTATTTGGGACCAATAGACCAGGAACAGTTCAGGGAGATTCAAGCTCAATTGGAGTGGATAACCCTGCAGCGGGGAGAAACCCTTTATCGACAGGGAGACCGGCCCGGTGGAGTCTATATTGTCATAAGCGGCCGTCTAAAAAGCTTTATCGAAGATGACGATGGCAAGCCATCTTTTGAAGTTGAGATTAAAAGCGGGGAGTTTGCCGGGGAGATGGAAACATACCTGGAAAAGGAACGGAAAACAAACGTCTATGCAGCTCGTGAAAGTTACCTGGTTAAAATTTCCAGGGACGCTCTTTTAAACTTAATCGAACAATACCCCGGGTCAATGAAAAAAGTTGCCGATATTCTTATGCGCCGCCAGGAAGATATTATCGATACTGTCAGGAAACATAAAGAGTTCCGGGGGAAAAATAATACCCTGAAAAATATAACAGTCATGTCGGATAATCCTGATGTGCCTCTTGAAGAGTTTGCGACCAGGCTGGTTTCCGCTCTTTCTTTTTTTGGTTCCACCCTTCATTTAAGCAGTGAGCGCCTGGAGGCACTGATGGGATCACCGGGAATTGCCCAGACTCCCGACAGTATCAGGGTAAACTCCTTGCTGGCAGAAATAGAAAATGAATATGATTATATCGTGTATGAGGCGGATGTTACCCTGTCACCCTGGACCAGGAGATCCATTCACCATGCGGACCGGGTTCTGGTAACGGCCTGGTTCGGAAGCGATCATGCCAGGGGAACAATTGAAAAGGAACTGCTTTACCCGGAAGGGGGGATTGTAACACCGGAGCAGACCCTGGTGCTGCTCCACCCCGACGGCAGCCGTGATCCCGTAGGAACAAAGCAATGGCTGGCAGAGCGCCGGGTTGAAATGCATCACCATATCCGCTGGGACAATGATGGCGATATCCGGCGGTTGAGCCGCTTCCTGGCCGGCCGGGCAATTGGCGTTGCTCTGAGCGGAGGCGGCGCGCGCGGTTTTGCCCATGGCGGAGTGCTGCGGGCCTTTACGGAAGCAGGCATTCCAGTTGATATGATCGGCGGTGTCAGTAGCGGGGCTATTGCCACATTGGCCCACGCTTACTGCTGGTCTTATGAAAAATTTATTGATTTCAGCAAAAAAGAATTTATCGAAACAAAACTTTCAAAGGAATTCACGCTCCCTATTATGTCCCTGCTCAGAGGCCGCCTGCTGGAAAGAGCTATAAAAAAAGCCTGTGGTGACCGTTGTATTGAAGATCTCTGGATCAATTGCTTTTGTCTTTCCTGCAATCTTACTACTACGGAAATGATCGTATACAGAGATGGTATGGCCCGAAAGGCTCTTCGGGCCACTATGGCCATGCCCGTAGTTCTGGAACCGGTGATTGAGAATAATAATATCCTGGTCGATGGCGGAGTGCTGAATAATCTTCCCGGGGATATTATGCGGGATTTCTGCCCTGGGCTTCTGGCCGCGCTGGACGTGAGCATTGACGATAATTTTGTTTATAAAGAAAAAAGCCTGCCCTCGCCCTGGCGGGTTCTTCTCAGCAGGCTTGTTCCGTTTATGAAAAAAATAGAGGTGCCAACCATCGCAGATGTGCTGACACGATCTATCTCCATCAGCAGTATATCAAAAATACGGATGGTAAAAAATGATGCCGATATATATTTTAATCCCCCGGTGGAACATTTTAATCACCTGAACCCGAGCTATGCGGAAGAAATAGCGGAAGCGGGCTATCTCTATGCCCGGGAAAAAGCCCTGGAGTGGAAAAAAGAGCTGGTTTCCAGGGGAGTCCTTCCCTGAACGCTGCCGGGCTGTTGAGCCCTCACCCCTGCCTCCGGCATTCCCTACATAACATACCAGGAGATGATGGCCTAATAAGAAGCAGGATACTAAAAAACTTAAATCTCTTCATGGACAATTTAAATAAATAAAGAATATTTGATTTGAATGATATACAGCAACCCAAAAAAGGGTAAATAGATGCTAAAATATGCAAGAATAAATTTCTGTTTCAATAATGAGAGCGCCAATAAGAATAATGAAACACCTCCCAGGAGGTAATAACCGTTAAAAATAATAATAAACAATAAAACAAAAAGCATAATAACTACCATTGAGTACACCGTAGCAGGAACACCTAATGAACCGGCGGTTTGCAATTTGCCTGATTTTTGATCCGCTTCATAATCAACACAACTGCTGAACATTTCAAACAAGATGGCGCACAAAACCCAGATCAGCAATGAATCCCATTGCAAATGAAAATGGGAAGGATTGACAATATAACAAATATAAATGGGCAGTGACCAGGCAAAAGCGTTTCCTAAAAGATCAAAGGGAAAGCCGCTTGAACTCCAGGGCTTTGTTCCTAAAAAACCATTATAGACAATATTAAAAAGGGCCAGCAATAAAAAGTAAATAAGAGTATCCGGTATGGAGAAAGAAACAATCATCCATATAAAAAATGGGATTTGTATCAAGATGCTAAGTTTAACAAATAATTTTAATTGCTCTTTAGGCGTGATTGGCCGTTTTTTCCTGCTTTCGGGAACAACGATATCCATTTCATAATCAGCATAATCATTAACTCCCATAACCAGAAAATTCCATGGAAATGAGCAATAGAAAAGACCGATCCAGAAAGAGTATGTTGAAAAAATATCAGTGCTCTTAATCATTATGAAATAGGCAAGAATGCTGCAAATCCATAAAAAGGGCCGTGATACTATAACAATTTGCTTGATCATTTAAACTCTCTCTGTTTATAATAATTTGTTTTTAATTCTAACCTTTCCTTATACATTTTTCAACTCTTTTTCTCATGTCCGGAAAATAAAAAACGGCTATCTTGTTGTCACCACAAAAAACAATTCACGGGGATAAAGACGCGTATTTACACGCCTCTTTGATCGAACCCGCTGAGGCAGCAACTTTATCGAACAATTTTACAATCTATGGGAATTGAATCAAACAATTATAATGTGCAGTCGAAAATGATGTTGTATTTTTTATAAATTACTGTGTTTTTCTTTTGGATATGAAAATATATCATTCGATCATGTCTATTGTTGAGTACATTCCTCCAAAATGTATCCGGGTTTTAATGTAATCTTCTACAGACTCATACGACCGTGGTTCAAAAGTATGATCCAGGTAGATCCAATGAATGAAAAAACATTATGTATTCAGGTATGGAAACTTCACCCTATGGCCGGAAGACCGATATATTCCGACTATCCCCACACCTTGTCAACGGTAATATAGAGTATAAACAAAACGGACAAAAGCCTTCCCATCCACCGGAGCGACAGGTATTTCAAAAAAACAACAGCAATAACAAAGAAATTTAATGCGCTCACTAGAAAATAATTATCAATAATTAAAATATATAAATATACGGCAGCAACGCTTGCATAGATCAATGCCAGGGTTACCGGTTTTCCCAGTGTTCCGCATGTTTGCATTTTGTTGGCTTTTATATCTATTTCATAATCATCGTAGGAGTGTATCATCTGGAATGCCGCCACGAGCACTCCCCATATAATTAATAGTTTGGGAGAAAAAGTGATAAAGGCCCCGTTGATTATATAGGCTATATATACGGGAAGCATCCATGCCATCATATTTGCAAGTATATCATAGGGAAAACCCTTCCCGCTAAAGGCCTTTATATTGCCAATATAGCCATTATAAAGAGCATTATAGGCAAAGAACAATACAAAATAAATTGTCACATGCAAGGGGTCGCCTATTATATAAAACCATACGATAAAAGGTATGTGAATAATGTGGCACCAAACAAGATATTTCTTTAGTTCCTCTTTTGAGACCACAGGGCGCCATCCCCTGTCAGCGTTTTTTATATCTTCGTCATAATCGGCATAATCATTATAAGCCAGGATCACAAAACTCCAGGGAAATGTTAAATAAAAAAACGCAATCCAGAAATTATAGGTCTGCAATACTTCCCAATTATGGATCAGCATCATATAAGGAATTATAGCCCCGATATACGATACGGGTCTTGAAACTTTTACCATGTTTAAGATGTTAATTTTTTTCACGCATACTCCTTCCCTGCGGGATTTTACAGTATTGTATTTGTTAGTGGAGAACCATAGGGCTGCTTTTCAAAAACCATATGGACAAGAGTTGTTCCCGTTTCCATTGAAGCGGAGCCCATAGACCAGGCGTATTCAAAAGCCCTGAACTGCCGTTCGCTGTATTTCTCCAGCACATCTTTTTTATGGCTTCTTAAATTTTTAAGCCATTCTTTCCCGGTCCTTGCGTAGTGCATGCCAAAGGTCTCGGAATGAACAACCCGCAATTCACCGGTATTCATAGCAGCGCCCGTAAGGTCTCCGTGAGTTACGGCGTCAGCGTTGGGCATGACCAATGCCGGGAATGTGGGGAATTTTTGAGCTCCTTCGAGGAAAAAGATTTTATCGTTATACATCATGGTATGTATTAATAAACGCCCGCCGGGCTTTAAGCGGTCCGTTAATGTTTGAATATATTCGTTAATAAACCGTCTTCCCACATGGGTTACCATTCCCACGCTAATGACCCGGTCATACTCCCCTTCCACTTCCCGGTAATCGGCATATTCAAAAGTGCAGCCGGGGAAATTCTCTTGCGCGAATGCAACCTGTTCCCGGGCAAGGGCTATCCCTTTTACCTCTGCCCCGTATGTTTTATGAATATGGTCGGCAAGCTGTCCCCAGCCGCAGCCCACTTCCAGAACTGTATGTGATTTTTCCACTTTTAATTTTTTTGCAACCAGTTCCATTTTATAGTCCTGTGCTTCAAGATAGGTGGCTTCCGGGTGGGGCCATATGGCACAGGAATACTGCATGCTTGGCCCCAGCATCCATTCATGGAAATCATTTCCAATATTGTATGTTAATCCAACAAGGTCTTTGTTGTTGGTAATCGTATTCTCTATCCTGTTATACAAATACTGTCTCACTTTTCTCCCGTATGGAACCAATCTCAAACTCTTGTTTAATACGGGTTTGAATATCTCGCAATTTAGCATTATCACAAGCAGTACATCATGGGGGCTTTCCGAATGCCATTTTTTATTTACATATCCCAGCCCCAGGAATAATTCCCCGCCAATGAGCATATCATAAAAGATGCTTTCATCATGCACCTCCATAGAGGCGTGTAAATACGCGTCTTTGTCCCCAAAGCTATGTGAATTGTTTTTTGTGTTGATAACAAGATAGCCGTTCTTTATTTTTTTGAACTGCTTAAAAAGAAGGTTCCTGCTCAGGTTACGTTTAATCCAACTTATGCTTTTTTTGGTTTCAAGAGAATGAAGATGGTTCGTGATATTTCGCCCCTTTTCATTGGTCGATTTAACGTTCTGGTCTATTGGCATTTGCATGGGCTTTCTCCTTCAAAAGATTATTATAGTATTATAGAAATCCAAATTTAACAGGAGCAAAATAAAAAGACAAGAACTTTAGCAAAAAATCGGGAATTTTTTATTTGCTGAACATGAGAAAGAGAGTTGAAATGATAAATTTAAAGTCTGGCAACCGAAAAGGGCTTTTTGCCAGGGATGGATCTCCTTTAATAAGGAGTGATCAGTTTCCGATCAAACCGGAAGGGAGGAATTGGTGTACAATGGCATATATTGGAGAAGGCACCATCTTGCTTTTTGGCGGCTACAACGGAAAGAAAAATTTAAATGATACATGGCTTTATACTGTCTCCAATCATACGTGGCTGAAATTTCAATAATTTTTAGAAAAGCCGCAGCAAAATAGGTACAAATTTGTCCCCACACTTTTTATTTTTAATCCTTTACAATATATTCCGGTTTAAGTTTATTTAAAAATTACCTGGAGATAGGGATTGTCAAATAGAAAGAGCAGGAAGGCGCGTATGGTGTTAAATCGAATGAAATTAATCAGATTCATAACATTCACAATTACCCTGACTATTCTTCTCAGTGGAACAGGCAATGCGAATAATTCCATACAAGAAAAGATTTATAATGTAATTCGTATTCTCAATAAGTATCACTATCAAGAACTTACCCTGGATAAAGGGGTACAGGATGAAATAAAAAGAAATTTTATTGAACGCCTTGATCCCGGGAAATTGTTCTTTTTGAAAAGGGATGTTAAACAGCTCGTATCTACCCGGATCAATTTAAGATCCAAAAATAGTAATATACAATCATTTTATAACAAAGCGGTTTCCTTATACCGGCGTCGACTCAAAGAAACGAATAGAATTATTGCCGCATTAAAAAACAGCAAACCCGGTTATAATAAAGAAGAACATATGGTTTATTATTATGAAATTGACATGGGGTACGCGAAAAACTACGCCGAACGTAAATCTCGTTGGGAAAAACATTTGAAATATAATATCCTTTCGAATTATTTTTTTAAAGCATATTATCATGAAGGTGTCAAAAATTATAAAAAAGATTTTTACGAGAACGAGGCAGCAATACGCTCAAGGGTTGTAAAAAGAGAAAAAAGATTTATCCGTGAATTGGTATCTCCTCCCGGGGGATTTCAATCTTCTGTTGCTTCAGCGCTTATTGGTAGTATCGTAGCCAGGTTCGACCCGCACACGTCATATTTTTCAGCCGGAGATAAAAAGCGATTTGAATCAATGCTTTCAAAAAAAGCATATTCGTATGGAATATTTTTTACAAAGAATATAATGGGAGAGATCCGGATTGACAGACTGGTGCCGGGAGGCTCTGCCTGGAAATCTGCCGCGCTGAACAAGGGGGATGTGGTATTAGAGATACAATATCCTGGTGAAAATAAAGTATTTGATACTTCAGAGTATTCGTTAAGACAAATTGATACTATTGTAAATGATTCCAAATCAAATATGATTATTATAATGGTTAAAAAAGCGAATGGCGTTATTTCCAGGGTAAGACTTATTAAGGAAAAACTTACAGTAGAAGAGAATCGAATTAATAGCTTCATTTTAAATGGGAGTGAAAAGATTGGTTATATCTATTTGCCGGCCTTTTATGTTGAATGGGAATCTAATGTTCCCGGCTGTGCTAATGATGTGGCGAAAGAAATTTTGAAACTAAAAAGAGAAAAGATAGATGGTCTTATTTTAGACCTCAGAAGTAATAGCGGCGGATCGGTGATGGAGGCAGTGAGCCTGGCCGGGATTTTTATTGATGAAGGACCTCTTTGTATTCAGAGTTCTCGCGGAGGGAAGCCCCGTTTATTAAAAGATATGAATAGAGGCACGGTCTATGATGGGCCCTTACTTGTTCTGGTTAATAGCCGGAGCGCGTCAGCTTCGGAATTTTTTGTAGCGGCCATGAAAGATTATAATCGTGCGATTATTGTTGGGAATACGACCTATGGGAAAGCAAGTTCCCAGGTTCTTTTGCCCATAGTATCAAATTTTCGTAAATTTAATAGCGCCTATGCTGATTTTATTAAAATCACCACGAATATGTATCACAACCTTTTAGGTGAGACTCACCAGGGAGATGGGATTACTCCTCATATTATGCTGCCGGGTTTATTTGGTCATGTTAATTCCGAACGTGCTAATAAAAACGCGTTAAAAGGTAAAAAAGTAGATAAAAAAGTAAGATATGATAAAGGAAAAGCAATTTCTTTGGGTAGTATCGCTCGTAATAGCAGAAACCGTATATCGGAAAGTAAAAAATTTAGAGAAATTAAATCTTTAAATAAAAAAATAACAAAGATCCTGTCCAGGGATGAAAAAATATCGCTTAATATCGATGACTTTATGAAAGAAATGAAAGAGCGGATAGACATTTTTCGTTCAATGGGGGGGAATCTTAAAGGCAGCACCTCAGCATATACCGTTGAAAATAGTTCGTATGATGCTGAAATAATTAGAATTGATACGTTTCGGAAAATTCTTAATGAACAATTGATAAAGCAGATTGGTGAGGATATCTATATTGACGAATCGTATCATATTATGGAAGACTATATTAATAATTAAACAAGGGGGAATCAACAATGAAAAAAAATACGTTCAGGGTAAAATTAATTTTAACGCTAATGGCAATCTCTTTTATCTTTACCGGGGTAGATTTATTAGCAGTGAAACAGGAAAAAAGTGAAGCGGTGAAATATATTGAAACCATCGGGGGAATATCCCAGGCCATTCAGAAAGATATATGGGAGTATGTTAAAACCGCGGCTCATGATAAAAACAGGCAATTGGTATTAAAACGCCGTATTGAAGTTGTCCTGTCAATTAACAAATCAATTAAACAGGTTAAAAAAATTAAATCTTTCAAGGGCAATGATACGTATAAAAATGCGGTACTAAAATATCTCAATATACTTCTTTCTATTTCAACAGAGGATTACGCGAAAATCGTAGACATGGAAGAAGTGGCAGAGCAATCATATGATCGTATGGAAGCGTACATGCTCGCTAAAGAAAAGGCTAATGAAAAGTTAAATGAAGCTACTGAAGAATTATCTGAACATGAAAAAAAATTCGCGAAAGAAAATAATGTGCGGTTAATAAAGCAGGAGACTGAAACAACAAAGCGGCTTATTCTTTCCGGAAAAGTATTTAGTTATGATAAAATAATATATTTGATATTCTTTAAAAGCAGCAAACAAGAACTGTATCTTTTAGATTCACTCAACAGGATCGATATCAATAAAATTGAACAAAATCGTTTAACCTTACTCAAATACGCGAAGCAGGGGTTAGATGATCTGGATGATGTGGATGAATATGAGGATGATGATTCAATAAAAGAGTCATGTGAAAATATGTTGGAATTTTATGAAGAAGAAGCGGATGACAGGGTTCCGGTTTTGCTTGATTTTTTTATGAAAAAAGAAAAATTTGAAAAGATTAAAAAAGCCTTTGAGCTTAAACCGAAATCGGAGCGTAAGCAGGAAGATGTTGATCTTTTTAATGAAAATGTCGAAGCTGTTAATGATGCTCTGAAAGAATTTAATACAATAAATCAAGAATTGAATAACAAAAGAATGAAACTGGTTCATGATTGGAATAAAAAGAGAAGTGCTTTTTTCGATAAACATATTCCGGAGTAACGCTTATACAAAACCGGCAAAAAGCCGGTTTTGTATGAAAAATCCCCAATAATTTGCCTAAAAAGCAAAATTCAATAATTTTTTGCCCTCTTTTTACGTAAAAATCAGACTTATATTCAACAACATAAAAAAGGAGCAAACATGAATAATAATATTTTCAGATCAATTTTTAAGATACCGGCAATTCTTTTTATTGCGGTTTCTCTTCTATTTGCGGGATGTGAATTGGAAGATGGTGGAGGAAATAATAGTGGAGATACAATTTCTCCAACGGCAGAAGCAAACCCCGTATAGTCCCAATGCGCCGGGGCTTTTCACCGGAAAATGAAAAGGATTCTATTACAATTAAAACAAACAAGCCTCTGGAATTTGGTATTATGGATGCCATAGAAGTGATAATCAGCGATAAATGATTTTACACTCCCGCCGGAAGGCGTACATTTTCTGTTGTTCATTCCCTAACGAAGACTTCGTTGAATTATTTACTTTACATAAAAGCTCATTTTTTAAATTGATGTAACAGAATCGAATTCAAACTAAATATTTTTAAATGTATAATTAACAAGGAGCATATCTATGAAAAAAAATTATTTTCTTACATTATGACAGGAGTAGCGGCTCTAACCTTTAGTGCCTTCACAATCTCTTGTGATAACATTGATCCGGAAACGGAATTACCGGCCGATAACACACACTGTCCCAATGGGGGAGTTTCAATTGACAGCGGTATTGACGAAAACGGAGACGGAGTTCTTGATCCGGATGAAGTGGACAACACAGATTATGTTTGTAATGGAGAGGACGGAGCAGACCTGTCAACAGAAGTGAGCGCACTGCAAACAGGCATTACCGAACTGAAAGCATTAGTTGCTTCTCAAAGTACCGATATAACAAATATGCAAAACACAATTGATGACCGGGCATTGGAAATAAGCACTTTACAGGGAACGGTAAATTTCCAGGCCGCTGTAATGAGTGAGATGGAAGCCGTAATAGATTCCCAGGCAGCAACCATCGGTAACATGCAAACAGTAGATACAACCCTGGCATCGACGGTAACGCGGCGACTCTATCCGCATTAAATTCCGATGTTAACGGCAATGAAGCTTCCATATCGACCAACACAGGTTCAATCAACAGTTTAAGTTCTACGGTCAGCAGTCATGATACTTCACTTAACACCCTGGACGGAACCGTGAGCAGCAATAGTACTTCCATAAGTGACTTACAAACCAGCGTAAGCTCGCAAAACAGCATATTAGCCTCACTGCAAAATGCCGTAAGCGGCCATGATTCCGATATTAACATTTTGAACAGTCAAACAAACAGCCTGGATAACAATGTAAATTCTCTTTTAGCAGTATTTAATGGAGTATCAAGAACGGGAAATACTATTATGTTCAGTGGTGTTAATGTTCAGATAGTTAATGGAACAGGAACAACCGAAGGCGATGTGAACGGCCTTGGAAACCTGATCGTGGGATATAATGAACTGAATACCATGGATAATGACCGCAGCGGCTCTCATAATATTGTCGTAGGCATGCGTAACAATTTTTCTTCTTTTGCCGGTATTGTAACAGGAAGTTATAATTCAATAAGTGGTGATTATTCCACTATCATAGGCGGACGGAATAACACAGCCGACGGCAATTTGTCCAGTCTGACCGGCGGAGATTATAATACAGCCAGCGGAGAGCGTTCTACTGTAGCCGGAGGACGGTATAACACTGCCAGTGCTTCTGTAGCCAGAGTGAGCGGAGGTTTCAGGAACGCCGCCGACGCGAGAGGTTCCAGTGTGAGCGGGGGATATGATCTTGTGATTGATGCAAGCGGAACCTATGACTGGACAGCAGGAACCACCTATTATTACGACTCTCCATATTAAAAACACCTGCAATATTTGCACCTCAGAGCTCTTATAAAGAGCTCTGAGGTCACAGAAAATTTTTTTAATTGCTATTTTTTATATTTCATTTATATTTGACGACAATGAAAACATTATCAATATTCAGTGAAGGAATAAAAAACTTAGCAACAGAAACGGCCTGGTATGTTGCTGATTTATCCGAAGCAAAAGGTAAACAGGAATTATTTACTCATCAGTCACCTCAAAGATTAAAGCTGCTGCGGGAACACGCTCTTATTGAAAGTGCCGTATCATCAAATAGGATCGAGGGTATTGAGATTGACAATAAAAGGATTGGTACTGTATTATTTGGCAAACCGCTTCTACAGGACCGGAATGAAGAGGAAATACAGGGCTACAGAGATGCTCTAGAGTGGATACATCAAGAGAGCAGCTCAATACGTTTAAACCAGGCGTCAATAAAAAAACTTCACAATATGACTCGTGGAAGCAGCGCGAAAGAAACATCGCTATGCATGAAAGAGCTATTATCTCTTTATAGTGACTGTATTAAAAAGACCCCTATCCATCCCTTATTGTTAGTTGCAGCATTCAATCTTGATTTTTTATGTATCCACCCTTTTAGAGATGGAAATGGACGAGTCTCTCGTTTACTGTTATTACTTCAGCTGTATCATGCAGGTTATGAAGTGGGACGATTTATAAGCCTTGAACGGCTAATTGAAGAGCATAAAGAACGATATTATGAAACACTTGAACTCTGTTCACAGGGGTGGCACCAGGGAAAGCATAATCCATGGCCTTATAACAATTTTTTATTATATCTTTTAAAAAAGGCTTATAATGAGTTTATAGAAAGAGTTGAAACAACTGCTGAGAGCAGGGGGATAAAAACAGAGCTTGTTATAGAGCAAATAAAAAAAATGAAGGGAGGGTTTTCCTTATCTATGCTTATGCAAAAATGTCCGGATGTAAGTAAAGACATGATACGTAAGGTACTAAAGGACTTGAAAGGTGAAGGGCAGATTGAATCTACCGGAAAAGGTGCCGGGGGCACGATGGCATAATAAGGGTAATAATAAGGGTAATAACGGATCTTTGCTCTTCTTTGCTTAACA
The DNA here is from genome assembly GCA_024224995.1 of bacterium. The sequence goes on from JAAENB010000237.1 coordinate 14,096, forward strand.
GAATGAATAATAACCCTTTTTATGAATCCCGTTTAAAATATAAAATTCCGAAAGTTTAACCTTTTGGTCAAAAGTGATAGAGAACGATTCCCCTATACCATTCTTTTTTTTGCAACCGGCCGGCTGGTTAGTTCTTTTTTATAAAAACAGTTGTAAAATCTTTCCGGTGTAATAATACGGCTATATCACATAACAGAGATGTTGGTGATATATAAATATTATTCTCCGGGGGTTTTATGAATTTTAAATTTTTTAAAAAAAGCGTTATGATTATTTGTGTACTGGTTTTAGGAGCTTTTATCATTGGGTGTGATCAATCCCAGGTTCCACCGGTGTGGGAGGGGGATTGTCAAATTAAAACCAGCAGCGATATAAAAAAAATGTCGGAGTTTACTACAATTGATGGTAATCTCAAAATTGAAGGAGCTTCATTGACGAATTTGCAGGGGCTGGAGAATTTGACCACTATTAAGGGATCTCTCTATATCAGGTATAATTCATCCATGACAGGTCTTGAAGGGCTGCAGGGAATTACCAGAATTTCCGGTTCTGCTTATATCACTAATAATCCTGTCCTGGCAAGCCTTAACGGGCTGCGGAATTGTTCTTTTCTTGGTTCGCTCTGGCTGCAAGAGAACGATGCTATAAGCGATTTGAATGGCTTACAAAACCTTGCGGTGCTCAATTATTTATGGATAGAGCAAAATGATAATCTTTCGAGTATCGCGATCTTGAACAGAGTTCGCAACCTGGAGCATGTTATCATTATACTGAGTCCTGCTTTGATGAGCCTGGAAGGTTTAAATAACCTGGGTTCCATGAGTGGTGATTTGTGGCTTGAAAGTCTTCCGGGAGCTGATTTTAGCCCGCTCAGTTCAGTTTCCAGTATTGGCGGCAGCCTGAGAATCAGCTATTGCAATTCCCTGGTTGACCTTGCTTCGTTGAGCGGTCTCACTTCCGTAGGCACGAGTTGTTCGATTAGAAATAACGCAAGTCTTGTTTCGCTGAACGGCTTAAACAATCTTAGCAATATCAAATTCGGTCTTTATATTGAAGATAACCCGGCGCTGGAAAGTATTGACGCCCTTGCCGGTTTGGGTACGGGGGACGCAGAGAACCCTGGCAGCATAGAAATTGTTAACAATGACGCGCTGTCGGCTCTTACGGGGCTTAACAATATTACCGGTACTCTCGGCAGTATCGAAATCGCTAATAATGATGCTCTTGAAAGTTGCGCGGGTCTGGGCAATGTTGAGTATATCCCTTCTCTGAAAATTTATGATAATGCCGCGCTTACGGTACTTGGTCTCGACACCCTTTGTTCCGTTGGTTCATCGAGCGGTGATAGAAGATTCGATTATAGGATTACCAACAACATCCTGCTGTGCGAAGGGTTGGCTCTTGAGCTGCAAGCCCGGCTTGAAGAATGCGGCGGTATCGCCCAGGATACGGTAATTGATATATCGGGCAACAAGGATTGCCAATAGCTGCTATCTAAAAAACCGGGACAATATTGTCCCGGTACCTTTTTTGAATCCCGCTGCTTAACTCTTGACATCTCAATTTTATCATCATACTATATGGCCTTCGGTTAAAACAATATTATTTAACAATTGGAGGTTTACGATGAAAAATTTATTAGCAGTATTAATCGTTCTGGCCACTACAGGAATTCTTTTTGCGGGATTGTATTCCGGGACAGAGGTGCACATTGAAATAAAAACAAGCGGGGAAAGTTTTGCCCATGGAGCTTTTGAAGCTGTACGGGATTCATCGGATTCAGTACAGTATATTCAATGTTACACAACAAGTGATACTTTTACCATGTGCCAGGCGAGAGATAAAAACAGTAATTATCTTAGCGGGTATTCCTCTCAACCGGAGATCGCTGAAATGGTTAAGGCAATGACCAAATCATCTAAAATTACGTTTTGGGTTTCCGTTGACACCGGTGAATTAGTCAGGATAAGTGTCAAAAATGGTTCCCCGTATATTGAGTAAGAGTAAAGATAACACAAGACTCCTGAAAAATACCGGGAATTCAGGAACAGCAGGATCTATACGTACGATCCTGCTGTTTAAGATACTGAAAGATTATTCTTTTGTGGATACAACACACTTAATATATCTGGCGGTATTAATCTCAGAGACTGCCGTGGTTTCTACTGAAGAGGGGTGAATGTGAGCGCCACCTTCAGGGCTGTTTGGGTTTGAACCGTCATAATTCTCGTGATCTATACAGATAGGTCCTACACTATCTTTATGAGTGTAATGACTTCCGTAGGCATACCCGGTATATATCACCTTCCATCCTTCCGGCGGTGTATGCATTCCCCAGTGGCATCTTGAAAAATAACCAGGGTGTTTCTTTAAATATTGGAGTAATATAGTGTCATAATTGTACCATTCAACCGGAATTGATCTCTCTTTTTTTAAAAGAATAGTATACAAAAAATATCATAAATGCTTATTTTGTATATTCAGCGGCTAATCACCTTTAAGGAGACCAACATGTTCCGTTTTATTTCATATATCCTGGTATTCTCCATGATAATTACTTTCCCGGTTTTTTATATAATCGCCCTGCTTATTAAAATTCTGACCCTTCCTTTCGACCGGAGAGGGGTGGTTTTACACCTCTTTACCTGTTTTTGGGGTTCCTTTTATACATGGATTATGCCGCTCTGGCGCATAAAGATAGATGGCCGAAAGAATATACGGCGCAAAGCCACTTACATGGTGGTTTCCAATCACCAGTCTCAGCTCGATATTCTTGTTAACTTTCGGCTCTTTTTTCAGTATAAAATTCTGTCAAAGGCTGAAATATTCAAGGTCCCTTTTATGGGATGGAATATGATCTTAAACCGTTATATCAAGCTCAAACGCGGAGAGAAAGGCAGCATCGATATAATGATGAAAGAATGCGAAGACCATCTCAGGGAAGGCAGCTCTGTCTTCATATATCCCGAAGGAACACGCTCAAAGAATGGGATCATGAATTCTTTTAAATCCGGTTCATTTATACTGGCAAAGAAGATGCAGGTACCCATTCTTCCAATAATCATAAACGGGACCGACGCGGCCCTTCCTAAATTTAAAATGGATACCTCAGGTATTCATCGAATAAGCGTGGAAGTGCTGAAGGAGATTCCATATGAGGCTTTTAAGGACATGACAGTTGAGGAAACAGCGGTATATGTCCGTGAGATCATGTCTGTGGAACTGGCAGCAGTAAGGCTTGAGGCGGAGAAGAAAGCCGCCTCCGCTACGTAACCCCGGATGAAACTCTGCGTATACCGGCTTACTCCATCTCTTGTATTTTTTCCGAATGTTTTTTAACAAAATATTTGGCTAATTCTTTAATCGTTGTATATTCAAAAAACAACATTTTTGAGGTCTCGCCAAAATCCTTTTCTATTTGTTTTAAAATATTCGCGATCATCAATGAATCAACACCATAGGTCTCTAAATCTTCAGTTAAATTTATCTGGTCTTTCGGGAGACCAATCCCCGTGGCTAATAAATCAACTAAATATTTTTCTGTCTTTTCAAGCAAAGCATTCTCATCGAGCTTGCCTGGTACGATTTTAATTTCTTTTGCGCCATCACTTTTCTCTTCTTTTGGCGCAACAGTTTCTTCTTTTGGTGAAACTTCCCCCGGTGCTTCAGAATAGTTTTTAACCAAATAAACCGCCAAATCATTAATCGTATTATATACAAAAAATAAATCTTTCGGCAGATCACCAAATTTATCCTCCAGGTCAATAAATAATTTTGTAATAATCAATGAATCAATACCAAAACTTTCAAAATTATCTTCCCCATCTATTTCAGCAATAGGTACTTTTAACGCTTCAGAAAAAAGATTCTTTAAATATTCTTCAGTCTTTTTGAAGGATTCGGTGTTAATTATACTATCTTCATGACTAAGAATTTTTTTCAATGTTTGAAAATGATTTTCAATAAAATATCGAATCAAGCTGCTAATATTATCATACTCAAAGAAAACCTGTTTGGAGATTGCCCCAAAGTCCTTCTCAATTTCTTTTAATAAGCCGGCAATCATTATTGAATCAATGCCAAAAGTCTCGAAATCTTCCTTCGAGTCAATTTGACTTACGGACAGCTTAATTTCTTTTGAGAATATCCTTTTAAAGTATTCTTCAGCTTTTAGAAACAAGTCACTATCAATATCATCAATATTGATCGGTTCATCACTAATTATTTTTTGGGAATTTACTTTTTTCGTTATAAGCTCATTAAGGTCTTTCTCTATTTCTTTTTCTTCATCTACTTTCGTTACCGGAAGAGGGCTGGCAGCAGAGGCATGCTTTTTAGCGGTACGAACATCTTCATCTGCTTTTTTAATCCAATAGCTATTCCTGGCAAAAGCATACGTCGGAAGAGAGATCATATATGGTTCGCCGGATTGATATAAAAAACCCCAATCAATGTTGACACCAAATACCCATAATTGAGCTAATTTCCCATATTTTTTCTCATTTATTAATATATCAAGAAACTGTTTACCATCATCACCATCAAGAATGAATTGGGCCTTTGCCCCTCTCTTTTTTCTGTTACCTTTGTGAAATTTTTCAATATCTTCTGACCCTTGAGCGTAGAGCTCTAATTTTTCCTGCAGCTCCTCTTTTGAAGATGCCACAATTGCCAGGCGCTCATCCAGATGATCGCGTCTTTCCAGTAAATTATAGGCAATACTAACAAGAGGAATATCTTTATTTTCAGGTTTCTGTAAAAATGCAATAAATTTTTCCGCGTACCTTTTTAAACTTCCCTCATCTTTAGCGGAAAACAAAATTACCAGGGAGGTATTCTTATATGAATTCCCATTAAATTCAGGATTCGTATACTCTTCAAGAACAATATGAGAATTCGATCCCCCAAATCCAAAAGAGCTAACCCCGGCGCGTCGTGGAATATCGTTTCCATTTTCATCTTGTAAATTATTCCACGGCGTGGTTTTATCTACTATGTAAAAGGGGGTGTCGTCCAGTTTGATATAGGGGTTCAGTTCTTTGAAATGAACCGTTGCGGGTAATTTTTTATTTTTCATAGATAAAAGAACTTTTATTACACCGGCAATTCCCGCTGCTGTTTCCAGGTGACCGATATTTGTCTTAACAGAGCTCAATCCACAATAATTTTTCTTTATTTGCTTTTTACCGAATTTTTTGTATAATTCGGAAAATGCTTTTTTAAGACCGTTTATTTCAACGGGATCTCCGAGCGAAGTGCCGGTACCATGAGTTTCAATATAGGTCACCGTATCCGGAGATATTCCGCCATTGCTAAATGCGGTAACAAGTAATTCAGCCTGCCTGTTTGGATTAGGAGCGGTAAGGGAATTCGCGTAACCGCCATGGTTAACTGAAGTACTTTTGATAACTGCGTAGATACGATTTCCATCTTCAATAGCCCTACTTAGCGGTTTGATAAAAACTGCCCCGGAACCTTCGCCCCGGACATACCCATTTGCACTGCTGTCAAAAGTTTTACATTTTCCATCAGGTGCCAGCATTCCGGCTTTACTGAAAGCGATAAACAATTTCGGAGTAATAAGAGCATTGACTCCCCCGGCAATGGCCATTTCCGATTCACCCTCCTGTATTGACTTCACTGCCCTATGAATGGCAAAAAGAGCGCTGGCGCAAGCAGTGTCAATGGGCTCACTTGGGCCGCTAAGATTCAGTAAATATGATATTCTATTCGCGAGTATTGAATGAGCCCAACCAGTTGAGGTATACGCTTCAATTTCACGAAGATTACTATCCTGAAGCTCACTATAATCATGAGTGGCTACACCAACAAACAAACCGGTCATGGTTCCGGACAAACTTGATAACGTACATCCCGCGTCCTCTATGGCACTATAAACAGTTTCCAAAAATATTCTCTGCTGGGGGTCCATGAGTTCAGCTTCCCGGGGTGATATATTAAAAAACAGGGTGTCAAATTTATCAATATCATCAATAAATCCTGCCCGTTTCGTACTCATTTTATTTTCTTCTTCAAGAGAATTCCCGTAATAGTCTTCCCAGTTAAACCGGTCTTTGGGAATTTCAGAAATACAATCATCCCCTGCTTCCAGGTGCGCCCAGAATTCATCCAGGTCTTTTGATTTTGGAAAGATACCGCTCATCCCCACAATGGCTATTTGTTCATGATCGCCCGGCGCGGGCTTCCTTTTCGCAACCTGTTGAACTTCAATTATTTCCTCAATCTCTTCCTCTTCATAGTCCTCTTCAAATTCCTCGCCGAAATAGTTGGTAAACTTATCTGCGTATTCTATGGCAAAATATTCCGATAGTTCCTTAATGTTTTGATACTCAAACAACAGTGTGGGATGAAGTTCAATTTCAATTTCACGTTCCAGCATTTCCGATATCTTGATTAACTCGGCGGAATCGAACAGCTCAAGGAAGGTCTCTTCAGTATCAATTTCAGAACTCGAGACACTTAAAACCTCGGCCGATGTTTTTACCAAATAATCCTGAATCTTCTTTGTGTATTGTGAAATTGATTTCCTGGTTTTCTTTTTCTTCGGTTTCCCTTTCTCTTCCGGGACGCCTGCTGCTTCTTTTTTCTCCGGTGCGTTCTCAATCTCCGTGTCTTTGAATATAAATATAAGATTTTTTTCTTTTAGAGGCTCATTGGATATTTTAAAACCGCCTGGGATTTTATAGGTCGCCATCTTTTGAGTAATTTTTTTGAGTTCAAAATCAACCAGGGCTTTTATTTCTTCTTCGGAAAACTTTTTATTCGATTCTTTTTCCAACCCGGAAATAGCCTCAAAGTCCGGATAGATGAGGGCGAAAGGATATTCACCCTTTTCATAATCAATCCGTGGGAGGATGTGTACCTGGGCAAAATATTTGCTTTTCAAAAGACTTTTCTCTATCCCTGCGGGATAAATATTTTTACCTCCTTTTGAAACAATAACATCTTTGCATCTGCCCGTTATAAAAATAAAATCATCTTCATCAAACCTGCCAATGTCCCCGGTATGCAGCCAGCCATCTTCGGTGAGCACCTTTTTTGTTTCTTCAGGCTGGTTGTAATATTCTTTCATTACATTGGGTCCCTTTACCAGGACCTCTCCATTCCCGTCTTCATTGGGCTTATCTATTTTTACTTCAACATTTACCAGGGGAATGCCAATTGAACCCGGTCTGTTCTTTTCGAAAGTATTATAGGTTACAACAGGAGACGTCTCCGTGAGACCGTAGCCCTCAAGAACAGTAAAACCGAGAAGCTGCATGCCTTCAATGACCTCTTTGTCAAGAGGCGCGCCGCCCAGAAGAAATAAGCGAATAGTATTTAATCCTAAATCATCAATGACTTTCCCAATAATTTCTTTCCCGCCCGGAGATTCTAATGCTTTCCTGAAAAATTCTTTTCGGTCAGTGTTCTCCGCAAAAAGTTCATTGGGGAAAAGTTTATTTTTAAATAAATTGCTATAGATATCTTTATAAACTTTTTCCAGCATAAGAGGAACAAAGGTAATACAATTTGTCCCGGTCTCTCTCATGGTCTGGGCTATTATCTTTGTTTTTGAAGAAGAGATAAAGGTCACTTCGCTGTAGGTAAGCAGGGGCACAATAAAACCAAACATCGTGGGGTACGTATGAGAGAGGGGCAGTTGGGAAATAAATTTTTCACCCTCTTTATCCGGGTACTTCACGGTGTTTAAATAACCGTAGGCATTTAAGATGATCGCGCTATGGGGCAGCACCGCGAAAATTTTCCCATGCATATAAATCATGGAGGCAGGGTCTTCGGGCTTAACGATATTTTTACTGTATGAGTCGACACCATTTTCAAGAATTTTGATGCCGGTATTATAAAGGGAATTAAACAAAATATATTCATATTCCTCATAAGGAATATCGCTTCTGAATTCCTGGATTTCAATATCCTGTATCTTTTCATTAAATTTTTTAATATTGATGGCGCCTTTATCTTTCCCGATGGTTTTATTAAGCTCATCATCATAAATCTTTTCATGAGGATCGAAACAAACGACCTTCCTGATTTTTTTTATTTTAGGTTTAATTGAAGTAATTTTATCCATAAAATTATTGGAGGTAAAAATTAAAACAACGTCGCTTGCTTTAACGATACCCAATAATTCTTCGGCCTTCGCGAATATATCAAAAGGAACAATAACCGCGCCGATTGAAACGGCCGTGAGATATACAATTCCCCATTCATTCCTGTTCTCGGAAAGTATCCCGATGTGATCACCTTTTTTAATTCCCATTTGCAAAAGAATATTCCCAAGTACTTTTACATACTCTTGAAGTTCTCCATATGAAATATTCCAATATGAATCACCGACTTTGGTGCGAAATGCCGCGACCCCGAGCTTGTCTTTATCGAAACCGTCAACCATCTCCCGAATGGTTTGGTATTTCATTGCTATTTCAAAATTTTTCTCAGTCATGGTATTCTCCTTACACAATAAAAATAGACAGACTCGAAATTATAACCAACGCGGAGGCCGGTTCCTAAAAAATCAAGAATAAACTAAATTATACACTAAAAAAAATGAATGTCAAGGGCTATACAGATTTTTTTATCGTATTTCCTGTCGATATTCTTGTTAACTGGAGGCTCTTTTTTCAGTATAAAATTCTGTCAAAGGCTAACATATGCAAGGTCTCATTTATGGGATGGGGCAATTTTTCATATCAGGAAAAAAAATAATAAATTAAAAAAAAAGATGGAATTATTAAAAAATTGTCACACTTTTAGTAATCTGCTGTATCAATTAATATGAAAAGAAAAAATGGATTTTAAGGATGATGATATGTATAATCCCTTTGATGAAAAAAGTGAAGAACAATACAAGGACCTGGAATATATCAGGAAAACGCTATCGGGCGATAAAAAGTCTCTGGAGCAGTTGGTTCTTCGTCATCAATCATGGATTTATAATATTGTTTTGACCATGACCAGTGATATTCACTTGTCTGAGGATATCACACAGGAAATTCTTATAAAAATAATAACAAAGCTGTCCGGCTATGATTCAGAAAAGGCTTCTTTTAGAACGTGGTTATACCGTATTGTTGTTAATCACATAATCAACATGAAAAAAAATAAAACAGAACAGGTGTTTTCCGCGTTTGAAAAGCATGGTGACTATAATAGTTATCTTGCAAATCAACCTGACGCGAGAAAATCTTTGCAGCCGGGGCATGCCTTTATTAAAGAAGAAACGAGAATCAGCTGTTCACTGTGCATGTTATTATGCTTAAAGAGACTTGAACGCATTGTCTTTGTTCTTGGCATTGTATTTAATGTTACCGATGCAATGGGAGCAGAAATCTGCGATCTTTCAAAGGATAATTTTCGAAAAATTTTATCCCGCTCACGAGAAAAAATATACCGGTTTTTTATTAATAACTGTAGTTTGCTAAAAGAGGAAAATCCATGTAAATGCGCTGAGCAAACCGGCAATCTTATTAAACTTGGGGCAATTGATCCGGAAAATTTTTTTGTGGATCGCGACTCATACGGCACTGTGGCGGAGGTTCTGGGAAGTACGGTGGATGAACTTGAGGATGCCTGCTACGAGTTTAACGCGCTCTTTAAAAGTCAGAAATTCTTAAAGGGGCCGGACATGGTGCTCTGGCTGCAGCAATTGCTTATGAAAGGTGAATTTAACAATCTATTTGTTCTGTGATCTTTTTTTTGAATATTAATTATATTGGAGGTTTATTATGGTAAATCGAGACTTAATCTCTCCCTGTGGACTGTATTGCGGAGTATGCAGTATTTACTACGCGACTAAAAACAATGATCAAAAATTAAAAGAAAAACTCGCAAAGGTCTATAACGAAACGCCGGATAAAATCAATTGCAGCGGCTGCCGTTCCGATTCTGTTTATTGGTACTGTAACGTTTGCGGTATTAAAAGCTGCGCTCTTGAAAAGAATTATGAAGGCTGTTATCAATGTGATGATTTCCCCTGTGAGAAGGTTGAATCATTCCCGGTTCCTGATGGTAAAAAACATATACTTAGAGCCGTCCCCCAGTGGAAAGAGTTGGGCACGGAAAAATGGGCCGCGGCGGAAAAAGAGCTTTTTACCTGTAAACAGTGCAGTTCGGAACTCTTCCGCGGTTCAAGGAAATGCCGTGAGTGTAATACCTTAACCGGCCAGGGGTCACATAAAAAATCGAATAATCAAAAATAATCCCAGGCCTGTAAAAAAGACCGCAAGCATATGTTTCATAAAAGGCAGGAGCCGGGCAAGAAGCAGCGTGCCGCTGCTAAAAATAAATGCTTTGAGTAACCCCGTACCTGAGGTTTCAGACAGGTATGGGGTTGCTATTAAGAAAGTTGGAAAACCAATCACGTTCTTGCCGCTTATGAGCCCTACGCCAAAAGCACTGAGAAAACTCATCAAGTAACCCTTATTTTCGTTCTCTTCTTTATTTTCCCGGTTTTGGATTATTGGTATTGCGGTATTTATAAAAACCGCAGTGAGGAACGAAAATATAAAAATGGCAAGTAAACTGCCCATTGCAGTTAAAAGCCCTGTTCGCCATCCGAATTGAACGCTGCGATAGAGGGATAATGTTCCACTGGGACCGTAGGGGGCACCAACAGCGAAACCGGCGAATATGCCCAACAAGAATATCTGGCTAATAGTCATATTTTTTTTTGACCAGGTTTTTTTCGACAGTATTATACAGTAACAGCATGGCTCAGTTGTCAAACAGGATTTAAGAGGCAGCCCGGGGCATTTTTTGATTTTAGTGAAAAAAAGATCTTGACTCATGACGGTGTTTTTTTTTATAGGTTATTTTCCGCCTGGTTTTTTAGAAAATAGTCTAAAAAAACAAAAAATAAATTAGGAGCAAAATTAGATGCTAAAAAAGAAAAAGTTTAAAATTATGGAAGTCTCTCTGTTGTTATTATTAACTTTAATCCTTAGTAGTTGTGATGCAGAGAATCAAGGTTTAGTGGAGAATGGATTTATTTCAGGAACAAATAATATTAATTATTTAAATTCCACACAGGATTTACAGTATAATAGCGTATATCAAAAATCCGCTCATAATACCTACCAGAGAAAGGAATCAATGCTGGATACCCTGGTTTACCACAGAGTACGATCTATAGAATATGATTTGCATATAGGCAAAGAATGTACCGGTTGGGATCCGGTTCCCGGGAACTGGTATATCTACCATATTTGCGGAGTTGATGCGGCCACAACTGTTCATCGATTAAGTGATGGGTTGAATGAATTAAAAGCGTTTCATAACGCCTTTCCTGCTCATGAAGTCGTTACCGTATGGATGGATATCAAGGACGGCTTTAGAGAAAATGGTTTTGAACCGGCAGACCTGGACTCAATGCTTGTAAATATTCTGGGAAGAGAAAATATTTTTAAACCGCAGGATGTATTAGATACAGCTCCCGGTACTGACACCTTACAGGAAGCGATAACAACTTCAGGATGGCCTGCGCTCAATGATTTAAAAGGAAAATTTATTTTTGTTCTAACCGATCAAGGACTCAATGAATACGCGACCGGTGATTCGGAAAAAGTTGCTTTTGTAGCTCCTAAAATTGATGAAAGTACAAATCTTGATACTACTCCGGATTATCAAATATTTTTTAATATGAACGCGTCAAACGGTACCAGTGCGGCGAAAGAGGTTTATGAGAAAGGATTTGTAAGCAGGGCGTATAACATGAATGAAGCCCGCTGGGAAGACGCGGTAAATAATTATGTTCATCATCTTGGAACAGATATGGTAAATCTTCATAGCGATCAATATACCATTACCCATAATAATAATGGATGGCCATTCTCAATAATTAATGATGCTAACTTAAGTGATTATGAACTGGATAGAGAAAACTATATTGAAGAAAATAGTGTTATTGGTGTTCAAATAACAGGTTCAACCGGAAGCTGGTATGATTGGGACGACGATTTATGGGGAAAAGACGATGATTTTTCTTTTCACTTCAATAAAACAGCAAATGCAAATACCGATCGTAGTTATTCCGCAATGATTGCAACACCAAACAGTCATGTCGAAGACTGGGCAAAGGGTTGCTTGATCGCACGGAATAAAATAAGCGGTAGTAATAATGGAGAAGCATCGGCATATTTTGGAGTATGCAGACCCGCTGATAATGAAAAATTAAGAGTTCAATATAGAAAGGAAACGGGTGATAGCACAACAGCCGTAGAAAAGAATATTGTTCCCGATGATACAATCGACCAGGAAAGTCTTACCTATGTAAAGCTTGAGATATCAAATAACTCAACATGCGCGGCCGGATATGGTTCGCAGGATGGAGAAAACTGGGTATTGATAAACAGTAAATGTGGTTTTGATACTCTTGAGTATGAAGGGATTGGCGTTTCTTCACATGGCGGCGGCCCGGTAAAATTTCTTTTCGCGAATGTTGAATATACGGAAAATGCGAATTCAACAATTATGGACGCCGGCGATTTGGAAAATAATCTTTCCATTGGCAGCAGGACTGTTCTTTCAACTATTTTTGACGGGTATTTTGAATAAGTTAACTTTTAGAATAATAGTATTAGCTGAGTGTTTCTTTATGGAAATACTCAGCTATTGCCTATCCCGGAAATATTTTTTTTTAAATCTATTCCCGATTGAATCATAACTTTCAGCTTCTTCGCTTCAATGGAGTCCGGATCAATTTCTAAAGCAACATCGCAATCTTCAAGGGCATTTATATAATCATTCATCTCAAAATAAACCTGTGCCCTGTTAAAATAAGGATAAAATCTGTATGGATTTATCTTAATGCACAAATTGAAATCTTCAAGAGCACACTGATAGTCATGATTGACTTTATTTACTATTCCTCGATAGTATAAGGCCTTATAATTATTTTTATCAAGATCAAGAGCAGTAGAAAAATCAAATATTGCATGCTCATAATCAGATTCAGCAAATCTTGCCATACCTCTATGAAGATAAACAATAATTTTTATAGTATCCGGCAGATTGTATTGTAATATCTGTGTATACACTGAAATAGCTTTTGAAAAATTGTTGTTATTATGAGCCTCAAGCGCCTCCATAAGGAGGTGATCCACACTATCCTCAACGGTATTCCCGGGTGTTTTTTCCGGTATTGAATCATTGTTTTTGTTTTTTTTCGCAACAGCAGGGCGGCCCGATGCTAATAAATCATAATCAAAACCATACGCCTCTTCTTCAACTTTTTCAAAAAATGCTTCCCGTCTTTTTTTTAATTGAACTTTCATTTTTTTTTGGTGATCCAGTATTTCCTGAAAAAGAATATCGGACAATGTCAGGTTCGCGTTTAATGCCGCCAGTTTTCGTTTTAATGGTTCATCAAAGGGGCTAAATTCAGTTTTATAAAACAATGAATGCTCCACTTCCGCCCAGGCATCCTGCAGCGCGGTACAGACCTGCACCTCACAGATGAGATTTTCAGGTTCTGTATGTTGTGAAAGAATTTTTATTGGGATCTTGATTAAAAAATGTATTGATGAATATCCAAATTCCTTAAATGAATGATCAATTCCTTTATGTTCATATTCTATTAATTCATATTTTTCTTTAATAACAGATTCAATAGTTTTTAGATTCTCCTGAAAGGGGCAAATAATTCTCAGTCCCAGTTTGTCATTGATTGAGACTGATTTTCCCGTTGCTTCAACACTATTCATTTTTTTTAAAAGCTTGTCGTAATAACTATCAAAAGATTTAACTCGTGTCTTTATGGCGGGATTGAATGATTTGACTCCAATGTTCTCCCTCATATGCTGAAGAAGATCAAAAAGAATATTTTCATACCGTTCTCGAGTTGACTCATATTCCTTTTCTAATTTCTTTCGATTTGGAATCCCTGTTTTTTTCATAATTATTTCACTTACACAAAAGAGCCAGAAGTTCCTTCGCTGCCGCTTCCGGGCCTTTTGTTTCCCAGCCCCGGAGACCGGACCGTGTTCGTAACAGCCCTACATCTATTCCATTCTCAAAAAAGGTCTTAAAATACTTTGCCGCAAGTTCCTCATGAACATTTTTGTATTGTAATGCCTCAAAAATATTCGCAAAGTATGTAGCGTTCTTGAATAGCCGCAACGCATCTTCAGGAGAATGTAATTGTTCTATTATTTGATTTTCCTCCGGAATGTCCTCATCAGCATTGGCGAAAAATATATAATCAACGGAATGGCCTTTTGTGAGATTATCATAGGTGGCTATTGGTAATACAATGCTGGCATCTTCCTTATTGGGATTCAGGATAATTGACATATCAAGCCGGTCAAAGGCAAGGCCGGGCCTGATATTTTTAAGACGAAGAAAAGCGCCGGTGCCGGAACCATACCCTTTTATTTCACCGCTGCTATTCATTTCCAATGATCCAATCTTATGGGTTATGGTTATTATTCCCCGTATATGCTTTTTTTCAATTAATCGTAACGCGTTCAGGGTTTTGATTCCTCCCGATTCGGCATCACCCAGTAGTAAGACCTGTTTTTCAATGTTATTATTAAGGATTACTTTAAAAAAGAGCCCGTGAAAAGGGAACCTGCCTGTTTTTAACATCTTAATATTATGAAGAGTGAAAACTATGTTTTTCAGGGTTCCCAGGTACCCGAAGTGTTTTTCACCCGGTACTGCCATTACCAGGATATCGGTGTCACTATCCTCGTAAAATACCGCTGTAGATCCGGGGAGCCCCGGTGAATTGTTTTCCGGCATGCCATATAGAAATATAGCGCCGGGCTTTTTATTAAGTTCTTCAGCATCGGCAATTTTAAATAGATTACAGAGAGAGAGCCCTGCTTCATAAAAATCCTTATATATGTAAACACATATTAAAAGGGAGCCTGCTTTCGCGGGGTAGCATAACCAGTCTTTGCTGTTAAATTCGCTTTGTTTCAGGGGATTGTAATTTATTTTTTTAAAATTTATTTCTTTCTCAACTATGGAAGAGGTCAGGATAAGAGGAGGAAAAAGGAGGGCCTCTCTTATTATCGGAATTTTATTCAGTTGTTCATATTCCGGTGAATTATATGGAATATCGTTTGGCAGGGCCATTGCCGCCAGTTCAGCGCCTACTTCTATTTGGCGGTAAATATTCGGGTGACGTCCTGTTAGATTGTGTTCAATGTCACGGTAGGTTCTGCGTATTAAATCAGTGAGGTGTTCAATTGTTGTGCTGAATTGCTTTCCCGTGGAATCGGCGATTATAAAACGATCAAGATTTCTCCAAAAATCGTATACGCGTTTAATAAACTCTTTAAAAAGGTTTTTATCTCTAAAGAATATGGCCGATTCCTTTACAAGATTTGGTATTAAGTCCGATGAAATTCCCGAGAGGTATTTTAAGGTGAGTAATAAAAAACCAATCTCTTTTTCATCAATTGTTTTTTTGTCAAAAATATCAAGAAGGTAAGAGTTTTCTTCTTTTAAATTGTTTACGCATTTTTTTACTATATCAATAAAGAGGGGACTTGTTAATAATTCGTTGGAGTTTTCACACACCCGGTCACTAAGATGAATTATTACTTTGTTCTCTATAATTTCATATGAAAGACCAGCCATACAAAATACTCTATCAATGCTTGTTATATTGTCAATTCTTTTTTAATTGATGATCCTGCTGTCGTTATTAAGTGCTATAATTGGAAAAATCTATGATAAAAACAGTGATATTTCCGTCTTATTAGATCACGGGATTGGAATAACGATGATCCCCAAAAAACTGAAGAGGAAGCTCGGCTCATTGGATGGGGTGCTTAGGTTTTAATCCACTAATAATTGGGTCACGGCAGCTGCATTAATTGCCCATTGTTGATCATACACCTCATCGGCGTCCGGAGTCTCCATTATTGTCAGCCCCTGGGCCTCTGCTTTTATAAGCAGCAGGTTCCCGATATTCAATTTGCTGTCCAGTTTTTTGAGCAAACTCTCCACTGCTTCCGTATCAAGGTTCTGAGCTACCTGGCCGTAAAACGGCATTTCAAGCCATATAATTTCCCCGCTTTCTATTTCCAGAACGCCGAATGCCAATCCCTTTGTTAGCCCCCGGGTGATCCTGACCTGGTGCTGCACACAGGAGGGATCATATGCCACTCCTGTCTTTTTAGATATTTTCATTGGATGTTTGCTCTCCATCCAGCCAACAACCAGGTTGGGGGTGATTTCTCCGCTGCTGTAGGAGTTACAGGTAAAGACCGCGTACCCGGCCTCCCTTTTTTGTAGTTTCTTTATATTAATATCAATATATTCGGCAGTACCCACGTTATGCGGGATCCTGCGAATATCTCCACTGTGCTTACAGCCGGGAATAACCAGGCTGCCAAAAGAATAAATGTCACTGTGCTTCTTATAGGTAATAAAACAGCTCAGGTCCATATCCAGCGGCTGGGCAGGCAGTCCTTCGCCCCATTGCATAAATAAGCGCACCCTGCTCCCCTCTACGGCGAAACGGGTTCCCATTAAGACTGAAGGTAAATCCTGTACCGATTCGCTGCGGTCTCCAATTGGTACGGGCATTTTAAAAAGCATTGGATCGATATATATGCTTTTACTGCCGGTTCCTATGCGGGCGAATCTATTTTTCATGGCCAGCAAACAGAGATTTTCAATGTCCTGTTTCATCTCCTCCAGCTCGCCTTTTGTATAGAGCTTTAGCAGTTTATTATAGGGAATATTTTTGCTGATCCCGCCCAGGGCTTTTACGGTACGGTTTCCTCCGTGGGTAAAATAATTTTCCGCGTACATGCTGAGCGTAAAGAGCAGCCGTGCCGGAACATGATCTATTATATCAAAAAAAGCCGGTATCACTTCACCTGTTCCAAGCCGGAGCATGTTGGTAAATAAGGTTCTCGCGAATATGCCGGGCCTTTGTTTAAGCCTGTTCACTGTATTTTTTATATCAGCATTTTTGCGGTATTTCTCAAGCTCTCCTTGCCACACGGTATATTTTTCAGTATAGAATAGATCCAGTAATTTTTTTAAGTGCTCAAAGCCTTCTCGTTTTGAGTATTCAGCCAAACGGAGCGCCCGGATAAAGCGGACCCACATCCCTCTTTTGGGATGCATTATTTCACACATCTGTTCAACACTCATGTCCATGGAATTAAGCCACCCCGCAGCGAGGCGGCAGTCTTTTCTTCCGTATTTCAGTTTCAGCTCATCTTTTGATGCCTGTCTTGCCCGGGTCATTTCGTCTTTGATCTGCTCCAGGCTTACGTCCAGGTATACTGCCCTTGCGTTCGACTTTTTTCGTTTTATAATTGTTTTGGGGTCTACTATTTGCAAAAACCCCGTATGTTTGTACCATAAATAGCGCAATATATCGTTTGGTGTTTTAAACTGATTCCGGAGATCTTCAGCCCGTCCCTGCTCTACAAAAAGATCTAAAACTACCATAAGAGTTTCTTTCATGCAAATCTCTACTTCCGGCAGCGGCAGATCCGTTAACAATAATTTGAGGCTCTCTATTTGTGTGGCATCAAGTGCTGTTCTCGAAGTTAACAGGTCCGTAAAACATTGGAACACATCGGGCTCGTGCCAGAGTTCCAGTATTTTCAGCTTGCTTCCCTGGCCGTAATTTTCAATTTTGCCAAACTCAAAAGGAGTTCCGCAAAAAGAGCAGCCGTTATACCGCTCAAGGGGAAAGGTGTTTTTCGGAATCGTATGGCCGCAGGGTAATGTTGTACCTTCCGTGTTAAATACATTGGCATAAAACGTAATAATATGATGAGTCAGGGTTTCACCCGTGGGTACGTCCCAGCCTTTTACCAGGGGCGCCCAGTTTTTCTCCACGCCCATTACCTGCCGAAATTGTTCCAACAGCTTTTCCCGGAACGCGGGAGTAGTGCGGTTCAAGGCGTACAGGAGTGCTTCGCTTACACCAAATCCAAGTTTTGCCAGGTTTGCTGCCAGAATTGACGCGGCGCCGCTTACAGGCCCGGGATTACTTTGTAATAAAGATTCGGGAATATAGACTGCCTGGTGCCGAAGACTGACTGTTTGTAACTCGTTCATAGATATCCATGTAAAATATTTTTTAAATAAAAAAAAATATGGGAGACAGGTGGGACTCGAACCCACGACCTTCAGATTACAAAGTTGAAGTAAGTCGATGATTGACTGCTTTCGCGGTAATTTCATGACTGAGCTGATGCTCTACCAGCTGAGCTACTGTCTCCATGAAAAATGCTATGTGTTGTAATACTATTTGTCAATATAAAACCACTGATTTTTATTAAATCAGTGGTTTTATATTTGGAAAAATCTGCATGAACAATAGACATTTTTCTAATTATACCTTGACTTATGTTTGGAAAAATCTATAATAAAAACAACGATATTTCCAAATATAAAATGAGGTGAAATGAGAAAAATAATTGGAAGGACGCATGAACAGAAAATTTTTTCACAGCTGTTTGAATCAAATGAATCGGAATTTATCGCAGTTCATGGGCGTAGAAGAGTTGGGAAAACATATTTAATAAGTGAATTTTTTAAGAATAAAGGAACTTATTTTGAATTAACAGGGCAATTGAAAATCAACATTTCCGAACAATTGGACAATTTTTCCCTTTCTATTAAAGAGACTTTTGCTCTTCCTCTTGAGATAAAAAAACCCGGGTCATGGAAAGAGGCATTTGGCCAATTGAAAATTATTATTGACCAACAGGATAAAAAGCAAAAAATAATTATTTTTTTTGATGAAGTTCCATGGCTTGCTTCAAAGAGATCCGGTTTCATTAGTGCACTTGAGTATTTCTGGAACACCTGGGCATCGAGAAAAAACAATATTAAAATAATCGTTTGTGGTTCAGCAGCTTCCTGGATGATAAGAAACTTTGTAAATTCCAAAGGAGGCCTGCACAATAGACTTACCGCATCCATTCGCCTTATGCCCTTTGATCTTTCCGAAACAAAAGAGTATCTTGAGTATAGAGGGATACATTTTAGTGACAGGCAGGTCCTGGATATTTACATGATCATGGGCGGAATACCTCATTACCTGAAAAAAATAAGAAAAGGATTATCGGCAGTACAAAATATCAATGAAGTATGTTTTAAAAAAGACGGATTCCTTACTACAGAGTTCGACAGGCTCTATGATTCTTTATTCGATAATTCAAGCAGCTATAAAACAATAATAACAGCTCTTACGAAATCCCGGAAAGGGATGCTTCGCAGCGAACTCCGAAAAACAATAAATGCTACCCCGGGGGGAACACTTGCCAGAATGCTGTCGAACCTTGAAGAAGCTGGTTTCATCACCGGGCGGCAGCAATTTAACAAGAAAATAAAAGAAATGAGATATCACCTTTGCGATGAGTACAGTTATTTTTATATTAAATGGATAAAAAATATCGACAGAAGTGTTTTAATTAATCCAAAATCAAATTATTGGAATTTAATTTCGGAAACGCAGGCCTGGAAAATATGGTCCGGGTATATTTTTGAAGAGATATGTATAAAACATTCTCATTTGATTAAAAAAGCTCTGGGGATAAGCGGCGTAATCACAAGAAGTTCCGCCTGGAATTACAGCACGGCTAAAAAAGCAGCATCAACGAAAGGAGCCCAGATTGACTTGCTGTTTGACCGCAATGACAGGGTAATTTCAATTTGTGAAATAAAGTGTCATAACAGTCCATTTCAAATCGATAAAAAATATTCAGAAGTGTTAAAAAATAAAATATCTGTTTTTCGTGAACAAACGAAAACCAATAAAAGTATTTTTCTTGTTTTTGTAACAACCATGGGAATGAAAAAAAATGATTACTATGACGAACTTGTTGACAATGAGGTGACACTGAAAGATCTATTCGCAGAGGGGCTCGCGGGTCTTGACGATGATTTATGATTGGAAAAAACTATATAAAAAATGGACATTTTTCCAATTATAAGTCAGATTATATTTGGAAAAATCTATGTCAAAAACAATGATTTTTCCAAATAGTGTTAAACCCGCGTAATGACAACACTGATTTTTTTTTGATACTACCGTATCTTTTTCAGCAAGGTCCGCATCGCCCTCATTTCATAACCATAGAGATTCAGCTTAAAATGCTCCCGGTCTTCCGGAATATCGGAGCGGTAAAGCTCTTCGCCAGATTCCGGGTCCAGGGCACTTCGGCTCCGCTCAGTGACCGGGCTCCGCTCCCGGGAGGTGAGGAGAAGGGGATTGTCAGGGAAGCCGGGCTATAATTGGAAAAATCTATATGAAAAGCAGACATTTTTCCAAATATAAAATGAGGTGAAATGAGAAAAATAATTGGAAGGAGGCCCTTTGCGCAGCATATTGAATTATCATCTTTTTTATTGGTTTCATTTTAGATCACGAGATTGGAATAACGATAATCAAAAAAAG
>JAAENB010000238.1 GCA_024224995.1 bacterium
AACCGGCCAATAGGAGAAGCCCTTCTACGCGAGTCAACGTAAAGAGAGCCGATGTTGTTAATCCCGGGTTTATTTTTCTAATCTCTTTTATTAAATCAAGATTGAAGCACTGAACAACAGTTCTCTCTCTCATTCCGGATTGCTGCAAAGACCGGACCATTATTTGCGCGGCTTCTTTCACTTCCGCAATAGCGGCACTCTCTTTGAATTTTATCTCAATATTGAATTTAATGGTTCCCGCTGCGTTGCTTTTTCTTTCATACTCTTTAATAAAATTAAAAAATTCCTCCAGGGTTATGAGCCTGGTATTTTTAACGGTTACCTGCTCGGGAAAGTCTTCATGCTGTAAAGAACCGCAGTCATATTTTTTTAATTCTGCAACAGTAAGATTTGCTACTGGAATGGCTTTGGCAGGCTTGCCGGTTGAATCAACACAGAGCTTTTCGTTCAATACAGTATCGTGAATTATAATCAGTTTTTTATCCTTTGTAACTGCCGTATCAAGTTCTATTGTGGTCATGTTATTTTCAATGCACGAGATAAACGCGGGGATGCTATTTTCAGGCCTCAAAGCTCTTGCGCCGCGGTGGCCTTGTAGATCTACCTGTTTCAGGATCGCTTTGTTTTTAATGGTAGTGCTGCAGCCGATCAATGTCGCAAGTGTAATTGTTGTCGCTAAAGAGATAAAAATGTATTTTTTCATATCTGAAATCCTCGCCTGGTTTTTTTTCATTAATGTGCAAACATGCCGGTTGTCAAGAGAAAAAAGACTTTGAGGTTGCGGCACCAGGCCTGGGCATGGGAACCTGCTGGCGCGGATTGTTCTTGACATGTTGTTGGGAGAATGGTAATAATGAAATGGAGATAATCAATGTCATATATAATTTCATTTGGAAATAACGCATCTCAGATGTGGAGTATCGCAAATAGGTACACTAACCGCTTCTTGGAATTATTGGAAATAGAGGATGACGAACTAAAAGAATATGTTGAGATGTCTATTAATATTAATGGAATTTCATTGTATATTGTAGAGGATAATTTTCATAGATTGATGAAACAAAGATTCTATAATCATTTATGTCAAAAACTTCCGGAAATAATCAACAAATTAAACAATGAGAACGATGATCTATTTGATCTATTTGATCTATTCAATGAACTAAATAGGTTGATCAGCAGCTTTAAATTAGGAGATAAATATGGAAATAATACTTGAAATAATTTGTGGTCCGTTAGGGCACTTCTTTCTGAGATTATTTGGTAGAAAAAATAAAGAAATTGATACAATTGATGAGTTAGTGGGAGCAATTATTATTATCGGTATTCCGGCAATTACAATATTTATTTTAGTTAAAACGGGTGTATTCGGTTAGTATTATGTTTACAGGCCCTTTGGGCACAGGGCGCTTCTGTTATGCCTGGAACGATTTGATAAATCTGAAAATTTTCCCCCAAAAATTTTCTTTATCATTTTTTGAATTAGATAGATCAGCTTTATCATTATTGATATGACAGATATCGGTCCCGGTGATATTGGTCCCGGTGATATCGGTCCCGGTGATATTGGCCCCGGTGATATTGGCCCCGGTGAGATCGGCCCCGATGAGATTAGCTCCGGCGAGATTAGCTCCGGTGATATTGGTCCCGGTGTTATCGGGAAAGCAGATATAGCCCCCGGTGAAATTGGCCCCGGCGAGATTAGCCCCGGCGAGATTAGCTCCGGCGAGATTAGCTCCCGTGAGAAAGGCCTCGGTGAGATTAGCTCCCGTGAGATTAGCTCCGGAAAGAACGGCCTCTCTGAGATCGGCACTGTAGAGATAGGCCCCACTGAGATTGGCATAGCTGAGATCGGCCTCTTTGAGATAGGTCCCCCAGAGATTGGCATCGCTGAGATCGGCCTCGGTGAGATTGGCATCGCTGAGATCAGCATATTGAAAACTAGCACCGTGAAGATTGGCCCCGGTGAAATTAGCTCCCGTGAGTTTAGCAGCGTAAAGAAAGGCCCTGGTGAGATTGGCCCCGGAGAAATTGGTCTCGCTGAGATCGGCGCCGGAGAGTATGGTATTGCAGAGCTCGGCCCCGCTGAGATCGACGCCGGAGAGCATGGTATCGCAGTGTTCGGCCCTGGTGTGCATGGTATCCCAGAATATGGCCCAGGAGAGATCGGCCTTTTCCCCTTCTTTTTCCCCGGACTCCACCCATAATGTATGTTTTGCAAGGATTTCTTGCAGTTCTTCCGGTGATATTTTTCTCAACTTTTCTGCGGCCATATTTCTCCCCCGGCGTATTGATACGGAGAAATTAGAGCATGTAATCCAAATTGTCAAGGATAAAGCCGGAATAGTTCTTGACTAAAATATCGAGAAAAAGGCAATAGTGAGACTTCGGACAACACTTTATACTTATGAGGTTATTAAATGGATAGAATAGAAGCGGAAAATTTCTGTAACAGGTGGCTCCCGGCATGGACCGGCAATAATCCGGAAAACTTAATTGGTTTTTATTCTGAAGATGCTTTCTACCTGGACCCTACAGTAAAAAATGGTTTAAGAGGACATGAAAATATCTTAAAATATTTTAATAAATTATTAAAGAATAATCCTCACTGGAAATGGACTCATGAAGAAATAATACCAACTGAAAAAGGTTTCGTTCTTAAATGGAAAGCTCTTATCCCGGTCAAAGAAAAAGAAATAGTGGAGTTTGGCCTTGATATTGTTGAAATTCAGGATGATAAAATAACAAGAAACGAAGTTTATTTTGATACGTTGAAATTAATTAATACTATTCTTGATAAAGAATAAAACAGACATCCTTTCCTCATGATTCACTCGTAGAGCGGGGGTATAAAAATTTGGGGTGAAAGGGTAATATTCTTGACTTGATACTTTGGAAGTATGATAAAGATATATGCTGGTTAAAGCATATATGAAGAAGTCATATAAATTTACTGTGCCTTCTTTTTGGGCGCGGCCCTCTTGACCGAGGGGAGCACCGTAATACTATCCATATTGTGGAATGCAGTTTAATAAGATGTTCGGTTTCAAGGAAAATGGCAACTTTTAAATTTGAATATAAGTTATATGATGCAGGTTGGGCAGAGGCAATTGTATATGCTAAAAATAAATCTGTTAACATAACCGTTTCATATCTTCATGATTCTTTATGTGATCTGGCAGATGCTGCTAAATCATTAATATATGGTGCTGAGTCAGTAAAAGTTATTTTCATGGATGAGCCAGGTGAACATCAACTGTTTTTCGAACGAAAAGACGATAAAATTGTTTTTGAAATAAGATGGTTTAAAGATTGGGCCTCATGGAATATGTATCCTGCGGACAAGTATAAAGTTGTTTTGAGTGGAACGACAACTTTGGATAGAGTAACAGGGGAAATTTTATCCGCTTTAAAAAGTATCTATGAAACTTATGGATTAGATAAATACAAAGAATTATGGGGCGAACATGATTTTCCAATTAATGAATTCAAACAATTAAAACTATTAAGGGCAACCGAACAACCGACTACAGAAGAACAGCAAAAGTAGCGCGGTTTAAGCATT
>JAAENB010000239.1 GCA_024224995.1 bacterium
GAATTACCAGGAAGATACCGGTTTGACTTCCAAATTAATGATCTATAATTGGGACGGCAATTCTTTTGAGGTTTGTCAACCAATCTCGCTTTTTGGGGTTTATGATACTGAATTTTTTACGTTAAACGGAGAGAGTTACCTGGCAGTGGCAAGGTTCTATGACGGCACAACGCATACGCTGAACTCAGTAATCTATAAATGGAACAGCAGTACAAATTTATTTGAAAGCTTCCAGACTATTGCCACGAACGGAGCACAGGACTGGGAATATTTTACTATTGGGGAGAGCAGTTTTTTAGCGCTGGCCAATTACCGGAACGGGACCACACGCCAGGTAGACTCCCTGGTATACCGGTGGAACGGGAAAAATTTTGAAGAGTTTCAGAGAATTCCCACGCAAGGAGCAGCGGATTGGGAATCCTTTACCGTTGGAGAGGACAGTTTTATTATTGTCTCGAATTATAACAATGATACAACGCACACAAATGAGTCGGTGATATATAAATGGAACGGATATTCCTTTGAAGAATACCAGTCAATACCAACGGGAGGTAGTTTTGAATGGAAATCTTTTTCCATTAACGGAGAGAGCTTTCTTGCGGTAGCGGTTCATTATAATGCTATCGGGTACACGTGCGCTTCAAGAATTTATAAATGGGACGGGAGTTATTTTGTAGAGTATCAATCCATTCTCACGTACGGCGGTTCCGATTGGGAATATTTTTCCATTGGGGGAAGTCATTATTTAGCAGTGGCAAACTATTATGACGGAGACTATGATGTTGATTCGGTGATTTATAAATGGAACGGAAGTTCTTTTGAAGAGTTCCAAAAATTTTTCGCAGAAGGAGCCTATGATCTTGAATACTTTACCATTGATGGAGAAAGTTATTTCGCAGCGGCAAGTTATCATGATGCCGGCGGGTATAATACGGAATCTAAAATTTATAAAGCCCAGCTGGAATAACACACAGTGAGTCATGGCTCGTCTAACGTGCCCCTGAAACTACGCGTTTTTGAATTTTTTTTGCAAAAAAGCGAAAAAAACGTGATGAAAACTTGACGCTCTAATAAATAATGATTATATTCTAAGGATTTGCCAATAGAGCGGTGAGTCCTTTTTTTTTGAATTTTTTCCCGGAAAGCTAATTTTTGAATAACATAACATTGAGCAATATTATCACTATGTATTAGTGATTATATAAAATTATAATTTATAGTATGGAGGGTGTTTAATGTTTAAAAAAACATTACGTATAAGTTTTTTATTTTTTCTCAGCCTCATCTTAGCGGGGGCTATTGGCTGCTTTGGGGGCGGTGATGGTGATGGTGATGACAGCAAGGACATAACCATAAACGGGTATGTGAACGGCTCGGGCGCGGCATTAAATAATGCAGCGGTGAAAATTGGGGAAGAGTCGGAAGCAACCGGGGAGTCCGGAAAATTCAGCATTGAAGTCAGCTCGGATGATTCGGTTGAAACCAACAGCGGAACCATATTTACCGTAGAAGTTACTGCCGACGGTTATGGAACCGGGTACGCGAAGGTTGTCTATATTGACGGAACAACCGAATACAGTACCGAGATCAAACTGCTGGCCGTAACCGACGCCATTACCGATGGTGATGATATAACAAACGGTGTTGATATTAAACAATCAGGAACCACCGTAGGGGAGATAACAATTCCCGAAGGATCTTTCCCCGCAGGCGTAACAAAAATCACCGGGAAGGTAACCTATATTGATCCCACAACACCGGATATTGATTCCGCGCCGGGTGGAGATTTTCTCGCAGTAAGAACAGCCGATCCAAATAACACGGTTTCACTTGATTCCCTGGGAATGATGGAATTTGAACTGCAAGACCAGGATGGAAATCCCGTAACCCAGCTGCAAGGGGCGGGCGCCACGCTTAAAATGAAAGTACCATCGGGAGTTACCGCGTCAATAGGAGAGACGATTCCCCTGTGGTGGTATAATACGGAAACAGGCCTGTGGCAGGAAGACGGTTCCGGAAAAGTAATATCGGAAGACGGACAATTATGGATAACGGGAACCGTGACACACTTTAGCTGGTGGAACTATGACAGACCCATTGAGTCGCATGCCTGTTTTGAGTTTTCAATTGTAGACAGTGCCACGAACATTCCCGTGAATCTTTCCTGGTATGTTGAAGGGGTAAGCTACACCGGAACTGCTCCATCCCGGCAGTGCAGCTGCGGCGGAACGAATTGGTCTACTTTTACGGTAATGCGCAGCAGCCAGGTACGGGTTTATGCAAAGTATAATGGGGTTCGATATTACCTGGTTGAAGATACTCCCGGCACGGCCTATTCAATTAGCACCGATGCGGGAAACGCGAAAGTTTTTAATGCTCCTTCAGAGCAGGGAAGCTGCCGTACGGGCACGCTCAACGGAACCTCCTTTTTTCTTGACGGCCAGGATGGAATTCTACCTCTTGGAGGAGGAGGAATAAATTACGCGCCCGTAATTTCAGCCATTAGCTCTGATACGCCAAATCCCGTATCACAGGGAGTTACTATTCAATTAACAAGCACTGTAACAGATCCCGAAGGTGACGCAATTACAGTAAGCTGGGAAATGATAAGTGGCGGATCAACTATTTCTCCCGATTCCGAATCTTTTACCGGGGGAACCGCAACAGCAGCTTTTACAATTCCGGCAGTAACGTCAGTTGGAACATACGGAATTCGCATAAGCGCAACAGACAGTAATGGGAATGTATCCACAGTCTCAACAGCTATATGGGCGCAGGGAAACGGAATTATTACAGGGCGCATACGGTGCGGAGGAGATTGTGGTCCTGGTATTGATACCTATGATTATCTTCCCGGGGCAACAGTAGAATTATTTATCACTGCCTCAGATGAAGAGGTTCTTTTTGGAACAGTAACAAGCGATTCCCAGGGGAATTACACTATGACGGGAGTTCCAACTAATGAAGGTGATGGAGATGGAGATTTTCATGTTGATGGATATATAAAAGCATCCTTTACTAATGATGGAACCACGTATGTGGGAGAGAGTTATGGTATTTATTATGATGGTGGTTATGATTTTACCGCAGATGTTGATTATGTAGGCGGAGGCGGAACGTAAGCCGGGACTTCGTTACTAAACGCTTTTTTCTCCGGCGGAGATTTTTCCGCCGGAGAAAATTCTACTATTATCTTTACATCATTTTTACATCATCTTCATTTGTGCTTTAATTGAAAGGTACCATTTTCCGTTAACTTTCAGGAAGGTCAATTTCTCGGTTTTTTTATTGCCAAGAACGGCAGTACCCGTGGCTTTATCGCCTTCGGTTTTTACATCCTTAAGTTCCGCGTATGTTATCTCTTCCCCTTTCATCGTACCGGGAGAGGCTTTTTCCATTATTTTTTCAATATCAGTAAGAAATCCTTTTATGTCTATTTTCGCATAGTTCTCGTTAGCGTATTTTTCCACACTGGCAGGATCTTTAATATTGAGTTTTGTTTTGCTGGTGTCGGGAAGTTTATACTTTTCTCGAATTTTTTTATAATCAGCTGTTACTGTTTTATCCTTTGAGAACGCAGTTAACATAGCTGTGCCCATATCAAGTGAAAAAGCTAATAAGGCGAGTTCATCAGGGGCTACGAAATCGGTTATAGCGCTCATCTTTTTCTGGTCGATACCTTTCATCTTAGCGAAAAGATCTTCCGGTGTTGCAGCTCCGGCAGAACCACCTTTTTTACATCCTATTCCTACCAGCGATATAGACAGAACCAGTATTAATAAAATATTGATTTTTCTCATTTATTCCTCCGTGAGTAATTTTTTTAATTTTCGTGATTATGCATTATTATTTGGCGCGTGTCAACTCGATTTAAATTTTTATTTAGCAATTTGCTGAACAAATAGAGAATCTGTCTATTTTTTGGAAACAGTATTCAAATATCCCGCTAGATCTTGACAAAAAATGCTGTTTTTATTATTCTTGCTTCACAGGACGGTATAAAATGGAACAATACATTGGTATTCTAACGGCAATGGAAAGTGAATTCAATTGCGTCAAAAATATTTTGCATTCGGAAAAGGTCCAAACGCAGAATAAGTATAAAATCGCAACAGGCTTGTATCATGATGTGCCTGTTATTATCATAAAAAGCGGGGTAGGGATACCAAAGGCGCGCCGGGCAGCGGAGTTTCTTGTAAAAAATTATACGATAAAAGCCGTATTAAATGCCGGTATCGCGGGCGCTATAAAAGAGGGGTTTTCCATTGGTGATGTGGTAATTGGAAATACAGTTTTCTCTGAAAATCATAGCATTGGTAAACCAGATAAGGAATTGACCGATAGTATATTTAACTATTGCAGCGAAAAGAATGGCGCGGTTCACCAGGGGCCGGTTATTTCGGTAAGAAAACCGGTCTTGAGTTTGAAGAGAAAAAATGACTTATTCCGGGAATTCGGGGCATGGGCAGTTGATATGGAGGCATGGGGCGTGGGAGAGGCATGCGCTAATAACAATATACCTTTTGCCGTAATTAAAACCATTTCCGATCACGCAGACGGGAGCGGCTGGTTTGAAGAAGACCTTTTTGACCGTGATGGTATGCTCAGGGTGCCCAAAGCCCTGGCATTGCTGCTGAGGCATCCCGCAGCAACAATATCACACCTTTTATCTTTTAAAAAAAATATAAAAGAGGCCCTGGTAAGCCTGGAAACAGTAATGAAATTAATAATGAGTAAGCAGTAAGAGACTGATTAATCCCGTTAATGCTTCACCAACAATAAAAAGAAATGAATGTGCGTTTTTAAAAACATTTGATTGCCATTTTACAGCAACAAGGTGAACTATAAAATGAAAAATACCAAAAGCATTAATAATTACCCATAAAACAAAATTATTGAAATTGAGAACTGTCCATAAATAATAAAAAGCTAAAAGTGATATTGGAATATGTAAATATAGAAATATTAAATATTGAGTTTTTTCACTAAAGATTTTTAAGAATTTAACCATTTTCCATTCGCCTTGAAAACAGGCATCGAACTCATGCATAAATAAGAATAACATATTTAAAACAGCAAGGATTAGTATTGTGTTTTTCATTGTGTGAATCTCCTCCATTATAATTCACTTTGCGTTGCAAAGTGGCTTTGTAATATAAAGTAACTAAAAAAATCGATATCGGCAATAAAAATTTTTTTTTTTTGGGGGGGGATAAGGTGAAAGAAAATTCTTCAAACTTCAAACTTTAAACCTCAAACTTTCTTTTCTTTACGACAGTTTTCCGATCCGTTCAATCAGCCCGGGAAACTCATCCAGGGTAGCCTGTATTTTCTCAATATTAAAACTCTTACTTTCTTTTTCCAGCCTCCCTGCCCATTCCCCCAGCAGGTCAATTCCGAATTCCCCGGCCAGCACAGAGAGCCGCAAGGCAAACTCTTCGATCTCGTTAATAATAAAGCGTTTTATAAGCACATCCCACTCCCGCAGGAATTCTTTTTCAAGGATGCTTGCGAGTTCCGGAATATTGGCCCGGACCTCAACCGGAATAAGCGGTTCTGTTTTTTCCCCGGATTCTTCCGGAGCCGGGTTGGAAGGGACCGGAGTGAAAAGGGGGAGAAAGCGCAATACTTCGGCAAAAAGATCGTTTTTTCTCACCGGTTTGATAAGATAACCGTCGCAGCCCGTATCAAGGATCTCTTGCTTCTGATCTTTCATCGCGGAGGCTGTTATTGCAATAACCGGGATATGGCGTAAATCCGGATCATTTTTAATAAGCCGGGTAGCTTCATAACCGTCCATGACCGGCATTTTCATATCCATAAGAATAAGATCCGGGTTAAACTCCCGCGCGTGTTTGATCCCTGTTTCCCCGTTGCCCGCTTCAATGATGTCCGCGTTCCTGGGAGCAAGCCAGCTTCGAAGAAGATCACGGTTGGACCTGGTATCATCAACGAGAAGAATTTTGTGCCTGTTTAAGCTTATCATGCTGCTGTCGATACCGGAAGCAGGGAGCATAAGGCTCTGTTCATTCGCAGTGTCAACAATAGCAACATTTTCAATGGTAACGAAAAAAGTACTGCCTTTATTGATTGCGCTCTCAACAGTGATCTTTCCTTTCATCATTTCAACAAGCCGCCTGGTAATGGATAAGCCCAGGCCCGTACCACCGTATACGGCGCTGCTCTGACCATCCTGCTGTTTAAATGATTCGAAAATAAGTTCTTTTTCATGACCGGAAATCCCTATGCCGCTGTCTTTAACTGAAAAAGTAAGGCTAAGGGTTTTCAAGCCGGCATCATTGACGCCGGCGGTATCCGGAAAAGAGGCGTGTACCGACAGTTTAATATATCCCTGTTCGGTAAATTTAACCGCGTTCCCAACCAGGTTAAAAAGGATCTGCCGCAGCCGAACTTCATCAAGCAAAAGGTTCAGGGGGAGACCCGGGTCTATCTCCAGGATAAAGTCTACGTCTTTTTGAACGATGCGGCTGGAAAAGGCCTGTTTGATGCTTTCAAAAAAAGAGTAGGGATTCACGGGAAACGTTTTAAGTTCCATCTTACCGGCTTCGATTTTGGTAAGATCCAGGATATCATTGATCAGATTCAGGAGCAGGTTTCCGCTGGTTGATATCGCTTTTAAATACTCAACATGCTGTTCATCGTTAATTTCTCCTTCCAGGAGTTCCGTAAAACCAAGGATAGAGTTCATGGGAGTTCTAATCTCGTGGCTCATGTTCGCCAGAAATTCGCTCTTGGCCCTGGCGCTTGCTTCAGCAGCATCCCTGGCCAGTCTAAATTCATCAAGGCGTTTCCTTTCCGAAATATCTTCAACATTTCCTTCAAAGTAGAGAACGTTTTCCTTTTCATCTTGTACGGAGTGAGCATTGAGGGATACGTGAATAATATCCCCGTTTTTTTTACGGGCCTTTTGCTCAAAGGAACGAATATATCCCTCTTGTTGAAGAATACTCATTACCCGGTTTAATTTCAGGGGATCACTCCAAAAGAGATTCGCGGCTTTGCCAATGGAAGCGATAAATTCTTCCGGAGAATCGTAACCAAAAATTTTCACCAGGGCGGGATTGATAGTAATGAAGTCCCCATTGGGAGTAACCTGGAAGATGCCTTCAAGAGCATTTTCAAATATACCACGGTATTTTTTCTCCGAATCCAGAAGCGCCTGTTCGGCCCGTTTCCGGGCCAGGATGTTAACCAGGAGCAGGACAATAACCAGGCTTTCAAAAATTATAAAACTCGCTACCCCCCATATGAGCTTTTTATGCTCTTCATAAAAGGAAGGCGGGTTGTTTAGTATAATGGAACCGGCAGGAATATCCCTGGTTTTGATGTTATATTGTTTCATTTTATGGTAATCAAAGAGAGGAGCATTGGGGCTCCTGGTTAATATGGGAACAGCTTCAACTTTTTCACCCTCTAAAATTCGCATGGCCTTTTTCGCGGCAATGGTCCCTTGCAGCGCGCCGTTATTGACAATACCGCCAACAGCGCCATGACCAATGTAGTTTGATGAAAGGCAATAAATAGGAGCGGTTGTTGCTCCTGAGATTGTTGTCATGCTTTTTTCGTAGGTAAAGAATGTCCCTTTACTGTCTCTGAAAAAGACAAGAAAGAGGATGATGGTTTTTGGAGGCAGCTGTCCTAAAAGATCCGTAAGCTGGGACATGGTTCCCTGGCCCGTATATATAAATTTAATCCCCGGGTAACGGGGTACGATCTTGTTAAGGCTCTTTAATCGTGACTGGCCTGTGGGAGTGTTGTCTGCTATTACAACCAGGTTCCCGGTTCCCGGGTGTAAGCGCAGCGCGAGATCCAGGGTTTCGCCGGGGCTGGATTCTTCAAGAACGCCGGTAAATATGCTCCGGTCTACAAGAGAGGGCGTTTCCTGGTTATTGACCCCGCAGAATACAACAGGAATACCGGGAAAAATATCAGGGTGATATTCTTTTAGAAAGTTAAGGGCATTGTCATCGGCAGCAATTATAAGATGGGGCTTTTGGGTTCCGTATTTAAAGGAATAGAAGCGGTACAAATGATCCAGGTATGTCTTGTTAAAATGTTTTTTTGTATCCATGTTTTCTATCAAAAACTCAACTACGGGGCCTTTTTTCCGGAACTCGGATTGAATTCCTTTAACGATCTGGTTGGTCCAGGGAAATCCCTGGTGATATGAATTAAGGATGAGGATCTTTTTGGGGGCTTGTTCTGTCGCGTATACATTGTGAACCGGCAGGCATGCAAAAAGAAAAATTAAAAGAAAAGCGCTCCTGGTTTTCGAATAGAACATGGCATCTCCATCGTTTTCACTTAAAAGTATACTGCGAATTGAATTGCTTGTCAAGCGGAGATTTTGTTCTCCAGGCACTTGAATAAACCGTCTAGCAGGACTGGAGAAAATTTTCTCAGCATTTTTTTCTGCTTTACAGATTTACCGTTATATTTTTTCTGGTAATTCTCTGGCTTTTTTAGTATACAAATTACATTTTTTATAAATGGAGAGGATTTCCAATGATTGAGCAAAAAGTAAAAGCAAAATTCAAAGAGTTTTCTTTACCGGAAACAGTCTCTCCGGAAGAATCCTGTGTTGTTGTACCCACGGTTAAGGGCACTCTTTATTTAAAATACGGCAAACATGCCTATTATTTTTATAATTATAAAACATCACAAGGTTTTAGAGTAACCATCAGTCATAAGGAAATTCTAAAAATTGGCTTGAAACGATTTATTGAAACAAGCAACAAGGATCAGCAAGATAAATCACGGTTCGGTTTTTTATTCAGAAAATATCACTATAAGTTATCTTTTATGGAGCAAGTTGGTCTTTTGACTACTCCCCACACCGTTACTCCTCTTGGAGAAGGCCGGTTTTTGATTAATCTCTGGGCGTACTATGGTTCCATTCTCGTTGATTGCAATAAAAAAACTGCCCGGTATATGGTTCTTGAAAAAAATGATGATCATGTCCTGGGTTCTCAACAATGGTACGATAAAGACTCGGACGAATTATATTACATGACCTATTCTCTGGAAGACTCATTAAAGCGCTGTGACGATCCTTATAATAAAGTGCTCTGCAAAATTTATAAACATGAGAACAAGACCGGCGTTAGCTCTGAAATATGGAAGGGGGATTTTGTCGATTATATCCATGATCTTATCATAAACGAAACCCGGCAATATTGTGTCATCCCTGAATTTGGTCTTTTCCTTGATGAAAACAAGGATCTCATTCCGTCGAATGCTCTTGTTGTTGATCTAAAAAACAAAAAAGACTGGCAAATCTCCGATTTCCAGGCCGCGGCTCACGCCCAATTTGATCCTCTTGATCCCGACATTGTCTACTTTTCAAATCACAATATTAAAATGATGTCCAGCACTGTTCTTAAGTATTTGTTAAAAGGAACCTACGCGATAGAAATAGCCGGACCCGCTTCAATTCCGAAATACCGGTTAACAGAAAACGGTCCGGAAAAAATGGGGGCTTTTGCCCATCCGGAAATGTTCAGAATTACGAACATTCATGTTTTTATGCACCGGGGGAGAAAAATTCTGGCCGCCATTGGTTCTCCTAACTTCATTTTTATTGCCGACGCCGATGATTTAACGTTCATCAAAAAAATTGAAGTTACCAATGAAAAATGCCGGGAGCACCTTTTCAGGAAAACCCCCTGTATTATTGGTACTATTACTCCCTCCCTTGACGGTGAGAAAATGTATGTGCAGTCAAAAAATTCTTTTCAAATTATCGACATCGCGAGCGGCAAAGCGGATTGGAGAAGAAATTATTTCTTCACTCACGCCTGTACTCATCACATGATCACTTCTAACGATACAAACTGGTAATGGTATAAAAAAAATGATTTCAATAGATACTAAAAAATGTACTCACTGCGGTCTTTGCGACCAGGTCTGCGGTTCTTTTATTTTTGCCGTTGATCCCGTTACAAAAAAAGTGCGGGTTAGCAATCCGGACAATTGTTTTTCCTGCGGACATTGCATCGCGGCCTGCCCCAACGATGCCATTATTCATCGAGATTTTAACAATGCCGATTTTAAAAAAATATCAAAATCGAAGATCTCTTCCGAAGATATGTCGGCGCTGCTGCTTTCTCGAAGATCAAGCAAGGGCTACCTGGATAAACCGGTTTCCAGGGAATCTGTGGAACGCTTATTGGAAGCCGCTTCTAATGCCGGTTCCGGCTGTAATCTTCAAAGTGAAGCGTTCATTGTTGTTCAGGAGAAAAAAAAATTATCGGAATTAAGTGACCTGTGCGTTAATATTCTTGAGCATTCCATATTAAAACACCTGGCAAAAAACAGGCTGCTTCGCTGGATATTGGCCAAAAAGTTCGGAAACCTGGTTGCCGATTCCTTTCGAAAAGCCAATATCATTATTGAAGCGGGCAAAGAGGCTACCGGTTCGGATTTTGTTTTCTGGGGTGCGCCCGTGATAATTGTGGTTCATGGAGAAAAAAATAATCCCGTTGGCTCCCTTAATAGCGCTGTGGCTGTAAGAAATATGGAAATACTTGCTCAATCAATGGGGCTGGGTACCTGCTGGGCCGGTTCCCTTTTAACCGCCGCGGCCCTGTCGAAAAAAATGTACCAATTCCTTGAGCTGGACACCTCCCGTGAAATTTTCGGCGCCCTTATGGTGGGCTACCCAAAACATACCTTTAAGCGTACGGTTCCCCGCAGCAAGCGGGATGTTCGATATTTCTAAACCTTCTTAAGAAACTGTTTATAGACATGGATCGGTTTCAGCATGGGGCTACCCGGGGTTAAAAACCCCAGGCTACATGACTACACCCCTCCGGGGTGTTTCTGGTATGGGACCGAATCGCCCGCAGGGCATTGGTTGATGCTGACCCAGGACAGAATAGCCCCGGCGGGGAAAAAATACATCAGAAACCGGTTAGAAAGAGGGTTGGGAATAAAAGAGGCCGTTTACACAAAACCCTGACCCCTGACCCCTGGTTTCCTCCTCCCTTTGTTATTCCTTTTTTTCCCTTAAATCAAAAAAATTTACCCTTTTGCCTCCTGAATTAATACTTAATGAAATATAGAGTTTAATAAAAAAATAAATTAAAAAAGGAGTACCTGTGTATGAAAAAAAAAATTTGTAGTATGACAATGAGTTTTGTCCTCTCACTGTTTGTGGGCTTTACTGCCTGCGAAAGCGGGGGCAGCTCCGGGTTGGAAACCGGGGATTTTAGCGCTGCTGCCAGTGGAGCCGCGTGTCCGGAAAATATCATGACCGGCAGTTATACGATTCAAACTCAAGCTGATATTGCCGCGTTGTCCGGGTATACAAAAATAACCGGGCATCTCACTATTGGAGATATTGCTTCACCATCAACAATAACGAGCTTAGCGGGGTTGGAATGTTTAACTGAAGTCGGAGGAACATTATATATTCAGGGAAATTCCAACCTTAGCAACCTGGATGGACTTCAGAACCTGGTATCCGTTTCCATCGCGCTGTTTATCCGGAATAACCCATCCCTTACAAGTCTTGAGGGACTGAACCAGGTAACAAGTATCGGCAACTATCTTTGGATCCAGTCAAACCCCGCATTGACCAGCCTGGGAGCGTTGAGTTCCCTTACCAGTGCCGGAAGCGTTTGGATCCGGGAGAATGGATCTCTCAATAGCCTGGTTGGGCTTAACAATATTTCCTCTGTTCAGGACATGGTAATTATAAATAACTCCTCTCTCACGAGTCTCCAGGGACTTGCTATTTCAAGCACCGGCAGCAGGTTGATTATCGACGGTAACGCGGCCTTAACAAACCTGTATGCTCTTCTTTCTGTAAGCTATGTTGGCGGAGAACTGTCTATTGATGGGAGCCCTCTCTTGCTAAACCTGAATGGTCTTAATAATCTTGAATACGTTGGCGGCGAAGTGTGGATTTTCTCCAACGGCAGGCTCCAAAACATTAACGCGCTTTCAAAGCTGTCTCATATTGGGGGAGGCCTTCATATCTATGATAATTTCAGTCTTCTTAACCTGTATGGGCTTTCCGGTATTACTTCGTTAGGCGGAGAATTAGGAATTAGCAATAATGAAAACCTGGAATGTCTCCTGGGACTTCATAATCTTGGAACCGTGGGCAGCCACGTGTGGATCTATGATAACCCTTCTCTCATTACCCTCATGGAGCTGGGCAATCTTTCCTCAATTGGAGGACTCTTGACAATTTCTAATAATTACGCACTTACGGAACTTGGAATGTTGAGTTTGTGTTCCGTGGGTAACACTTTTAGCATTCATAATAATTACAATTTATGCGATGACCTTGCTCAGGCCTTACTGGACCAGGTGAACGGCTGCGGTGGAGTTGGCGCTACCGTATCTATGCACAGCAACAAGAACTGTAATTAAGAGCTTGCCCCGGATTTGAGGGTCCGGGGTATTATTCTCACGGTAATTAAAAACGGTAGGTCGCGCCGGCTTTGAGTATTTCTGTTCTGCTATTGAGCTTGTTTGTGAATTGCTTTAATGCCATGTCGCAGCTGTCATGAGCGGACAGGTATACATGCTCCGGCGCGGCTTTGTTTATGGCCATAATTGACCTGGTCATGTCCTTTTCGCTGATGCGCTGCCAGGGCGGGAGTCCGGTTCCTATGATGGTTTGGACCTGGATGCCGCCGTAATTCCCTCTGCCCTGTGATACGGGGAAGTGAAACCCGCCTGCGATGGCGTATACCGGTTCAGTGGACATGGTTTGTACCATTTCAAGGATCCGCTCTATGGTTGGGTGTCCGCACGCGGTAAAGATTATGAGCCCTTTGCCTTTAACCCGGGCTACCAGGGCCTGCTCTTCGGTAAAGCCGAAAAAGAAGAGGCTTCTGGCAAGGGGACCGGTTGTCCCTATGCCGCCGGGTAATATTTTCGGTTCCGTTATTAGTTCGGTTTTGAACCCTTCCGCGACTCCCGGTGCGGGAATATAACAGGCTTTACCCCGGGGACTGCCCAGTTTTTCCGGAACCCTTACTTTGTTTGTACGCCAGGCTTTTTTTCCGCCCATATGATCCGGATGAAGATGCGATATCGTAAGAGCGTCTGTTGAATCAAGACTAAAGTCCAGTTTCGCGGCGTTATGCTCCAGTACCTGGTTATCCGGTCCAAAACCAAGATCATAAAGCATCGATCCCTGGTTGGTTTTTAGAAAATAAGATACGCCGGGATCATTTAAAAATCCTTCTTCGGTTTTTTCTTCTACCAGTACTGTCAGTTCCAGTGAGTCGAGCTCCGGCAGGTCAAGGACTTTTGACCGTTGAACGCGTTCTTTATTGGACTCTTCTGCCACGGTAAGATTCTTCTTATAGGATCTGTTTTTTATTATCAGTAATGGAATAATAACCGGGGAAAGTATTATTAACAGGGGCCACCATAATGGGAAAATTCTAAATTTCATGTTATCCTCGCATTGTCAATTTTTATCAATCTTATAAATTCTTATAAAAGAAAGATAACATAATTATGGTGTTGTGACTTGAATAAACCGGCTATTTCGAATAAAAAACTATCAGGATATATCGAACTGTTTGTTTAACATTATCCGGAGTATTGTTCTGTCCGTATCAATCATACCCAGGGTACTGAGCTCACCCACATTTTTCATGGTCTGTTCGGGAGAAAAGGCAATGATGCCGTCTGTTGCCTTTACGTTAATTCCATGGAGAGAAAAGAGCGCCGATTGAACAGCAGTTCCGGCCGCAGTGGCAAGCTTTAAGGAACAGCTGTCTTTCGCGCCGTCGCAGATGACTCCGGCCAGGTCGCTGATTAAGTTTTTTATTGAAGAAGCAATATGCTGAATAGTTCCGCCCATAAGCCAGGTAACGCCCCCGGCAGCACCGGCTCCCGCCGCGATTGAGCATCCGCACAGGGCCGAGAGTCTCCCCGTATGCGATTTAATATAGGCGGTAATTATATGGCTTAAAGCAATAGCCTGTAATATACTTTTTTTATCATCATAAACAATATAATCTTTTACCGCCCATATGGGCAAAACTGCGGTAAGGCCATGATTCCCGCTTCCGGCCGAACTCATTGCCGGAAGTTTTACTCCCGACATCCTGGCGTCTGACGCGGCAGAGGTGAGAATTCTCGCGGCAAGGATCATATCTTTTTTAAGCAGGCCCTCTCGAACAAGCCGGACAAAGGTCATTCCGACTCCCAGTCCCGGCCCATATCGTAAGCCATAATCGGCGAGTTTTGTGTTTACTGACACGCCTTCCTCAATGAATGCTAAATCTTCTTCGTCCATGTTATCAAGCAGGTTAACCAGCTCTTCAAGGGAAAGACCGGTGAGCCATTCTTCAAGTTTTTCAATATAGTTTTTTTCCGTGCTCTGGGCGGAGAGCAGGGGACTATCCTCCATGGTTTGGCCGTTTAGTTTTAATGAGGTAATGGAATCATGAAGTTTTTCAATAGTCGCTTCAGCAGTATTGGTTTCGTTTTTAACAATGACTTTTATGAATATGTGCTGTTTGCATTCCAGAAGATTAATGTTGATATTATTTTTTTTAATAAATTCTTTTGATTCCTTAAGAATGGCATCATTAACGGGTTCAAGGACTTCGAGCTTAAGAGAAGGATCTCCGCCAAAGGCCCCAATGGCAGCAGCAAGGTCTATGCCCGATCCGCCTCCGGCACCAGGGATGGAAACTGCCATACCGTTTTTATAGATATTGGGATCGACCCAGACTTCTATGGAATTAATCTCTTTACCGGGTAAAAGACTTACGGCAGCAGCCGCGCAGAGGGCAACTGCAGTTGGTTCGGTGCAGCCAAGAGCAGGGGCTACTTCCAGGTTTAGAATGTCTTTGACGGTATAGCTCATGGTGGATTCCTTTTGTATAATTGCGCCCGTGAAATGAGCCCCACCTC
>JAAENB010000240.1 GCA_024224995.1 bacterium
CTCAAGCACTATTGATGTCTTGACAGAAGACCATCAGGGCCGGGTTTGGATCGCAGCCGGTGAGGCATCAGGCGTGGCTTATCCGTCAGCAGAAGGCGGCTACACGTTTGCGTTCACAGCTCTGCGCCGGGTTCCCCACTTAGTCGCCTGGAACATGGTTGCCGATGCCGGTGACCAAGTTTGGATCGGCAGCCACGGTGGCCTCATCCACCTTGACGGTAATAGATCCCTTGATAACTCAACCGACTATCCTGTCTGGATTCGACGCATCACGACCACGGGTGATTCCCTGCTCTACGACGGACAGTCCGGCGAGGCTGGTGAGACAGAGTCATGGCCGTATACCAACAATGCCCTTCGTTTCGCTTTCGCTGCGCCCAGTTACGATGCGCCAGAGCGCACCCACTACCGCACGCGCCTCGATGGCCTCGACGACCACTGGTCAGACTGGAGTACGGAGACAGACAAGGACTACACCAACCTCTGGGAAGGGCGCTATGTATTCCAAGTGCAGGCACGCGACGTCTACGGCTTCGTCAGCCGGGAGGACACTTTTGACTTTCGAATTCTTCCGCCCTGGTATCGAACCTGGTATATGTATATAACATATGCTATGACTTTAATTGGATTATTATACCTGTTATATAGATGGCGTGCGGCAAGCCTGATTAAAGAAAAACTAATCTTGGAAAAAATTGTAAAAGATCGAACAAAAAAATTAGAAACACAGACAAAGGAACTTATCAAGCTTGACCAGTTCAAAGAAAGCATGACAGGAATGATTGTGCACGATTTGAAAAATCCCCTTAATGTTATTCTTAACGCTGCAGAAAAAGAACCAGTAAAAAATCTTAGGAGAGTAAAACAAACTGGTAAACAAATGCTAAATATGGTTTTAAATATATTAGATGTACATAAGTATGAAGAAACTAAAATGATAGTAGATAAACTCGATTATTCACTTTTTGAAATTTCTCTGGAAGCAATAAATGAAATAGATTTCCTAGCTCAACAAAAGAACATAGAAATAAAAAATAAGATTTCAAAAGGAACAACTATAAAAGCTGATAAAGAAATAATAGAAAGAGTTTTTGTAAATATTCTTACCAACGCAATAAAATACACTCCAAATAATGGAATTATTGACCTAAAAAGTTTTGAAAAGCCTTCAGGTTTTGTTCAGATAAAAATAACAGACAGCGGGGAAGGTATCCCACAGGATCAATTATCCAAAATCTTTGATAAATTTGGGCAAGTAACAGCCAAAAAATCTGGAAAAATGCGTTCAACCGGATTAGGGCTTACTTTTTGCAAAATGGCAGTAGAGGCACACGGAGGGGAAATTGGGGTTGAATCAGAAATTGAAAACCTGCCAGCCGCCAATGCAGGAGGAACTACTTTTTGGCTTACATTGCCAATTGGGAAAGATTCTGAAAAAACAAAGAAATCAGGTTATGTTGAACAAAAGCCTGTTCAGGAAATGGGTTCAAATATTACCCTGCTTACTACAGATGAGAAAATGATTCTTAAACCATTCATATTACAATTCAAGGAATGCGAAATATATGAGATCACGATATTAAGGGATTTATTGAAGCAGATTGATTTGTCAGAAAACGAGAATATAAATAGCTGGAAAGAAGAAATGAGTAAGGCAATTAAAAGTGGAAATGAAGAACTATACAAGGAATTAATTGATGGAAGAACTAAAGAATAAATACCTGATGCATACACATAAAATATTAATTGTAGATGATCAGACGGAGCATTTAGAAGCTATTGTAAATATAATTGAAAATGACACAAATTCATATCGTGTTTTGCAAGCATTTGATGGTCTAGCTGCCATTAAAATTGCAGAAAAGGAAATTCCCGATCTAATAATTACCGACTGGGAAATGCCAGGAATGAACGGAATCGAATTAATTAAGTTGCTTAAAAGCAAAGAAGAAATACAGGATATTCCAATTATAATGTGCACAGGAGTGATGACCAAATCAGAAAACCTGGCAACTTCTCTTAAAGTCGGAGCTGTAGATTACGTAAGAAAACCAGTAGATAAAATTGAATTGAAGGCCCGGATAAATTCAATGCTTTTGCTTTCGGAGTCGTACAAAAAGAACGCCCAGTTGCGTACAATGAGCACCCGGCTACGTGAGGTCGACCGGCTCAAGGATGAATTCCTGGCTAATACCTCTCATGAGCTGCGTACGCCTCTTTTTGGCATAATTGGGTTGCTTGAGGCACTGCTTGACAAGCCTTCGATCGAGGATCCGGAAGATCAAAAACTATTGAATACTGCTTTGCATAGTGGGCGACGGTTGAGAAAACTTGTTACTGATATTCTTGATTACTCCAAGCTCCGCCATCACAAGCTTGAACTAGCTCTGGAGTCAGTCGAACTCCACTCTCTGGTGGATGTTGTGTTAAGACTATGTAAACCGATGATCTCTGAACGTAATCTTGAATTGGTAAATGTAATAGAGCCGGGCTCTCTCCATGTTCAGGCCGATGAGATACGTATCGAGCAAGTGCTGCATAATCTTGTAGGTAATGCAATCAAGTTTACCGAGCAGGGCCAGATTGAGGTCAGTGCCAAGCAGCAAGGCGATAAAATTCTGGTACAGGTTTCTGATACCGGTATTGGTATTGCTCCTGAGCAACAGGAAAAGATATTCGAGTTCTTCGTGCAGGCAGACAGTTCAACCCAGCGTAAGTATGGTGGCACCGGCCTAGGGTTGTCAGTTAGC
>JAAENB010000241.1 GCA_024224995.1 bacterium
ATGATTACCTTATGGTTCTGGAACACGCCTGGGAAGGCACTCCTCTTGACCGGAAGAAGATTAAGAAGGGAAAGAGCACCAGTAAGATTAAGGTTAAGTAGGCGGAACCGGTTTTGAAAGCGACTTTGTTGTATGTAGAGGAGAGGCATGCCTCTCCCATACATACAACAACGTCGCTTTCAGGGTTTTGTTGACAAATCCAGGATTTATGGTTATCTTTATATAAGTGTGAGGTAGAATTATGGAAACAGGTAAGATCTTACTGGAAAAGGCATTGAAGTTAAAGCCTCAAGAACGATTTCTGCTTATAGAGAGTTTGATTCAAAGTTTGGATGAACCAAATAAGAGTATAGATAAAATCTGGGCGGAGGAAGCAGAGAAAAGGCTGAAGGCTCATAGAGAGGGCAAAACCAAAGGAGTTTCATATAAAGAGGTCTTTGGCGAAGAGCTCTAATATGAATATAATCTTTGATGAAATCGCACAAAATGAATTGCATGATACGATAGTATTTTACGAGTTGGAAGTTAGTGGTCTGGGAGAGAAATTTAGAGAAGAAATAAAAAAATCAATTGAACGAATAATAAATTATCCTGAAGCCTGGTCTGTAGAAATAGGAGATGTAAGAAAATACCTGCTTCATAAATTTCCATATAAAATTTTATATTCAATTGAAACAGATTATATTTATATTATAGCGATAGCCCACCTGCATAGACGACCAAATTATTGGATTGATCGGTTTAATAAACGCTGAAAATTATAGAACGTTGCTTAAACTTCCCAATCTTCCAATTGCAATTCTTGAATCCTGTTGAATTCTTGTGTATTATGTGTCACAAGTGTTAAATTGTTGGCAATGGCAGTTGAGGCGATTAAAAGGTCATTTGGGCCAATAGGTTTGCCTATTTTTTCCAGGTCTGCCCGAATGCGGCTATATACCCGGGCAGCTTCATCATCAAAAGGGATTGATACGAGCTGGTTTACAAATCGAAGCTGTTTTTTGAGAGTTTTGTCCGGATTATTGCTTTTCATTGCGCCGAAGAATAGTTCAGCTTTTACAATCGAGCAAAGCGCAAGTTCACCCTGCCTTTTAGATTCCAGTTGAAGTTTTATTTTTTCGGAGCGGCCGTTCAGAAATACAATGCAGGTATTGGTGTCGAGAAGGTAGGTCATTATTATTCAATGGGCTCTCTAATCTCGAAGGCTCCCTGGTCTCCTCGGGAAATAGGATCGTCTGCTAAACAACCGTAAGTTTCATTGATGAAGCCGGACCAGTCTTTTTGAATCTCTTCTTTTGATGCGATTGAATATACACCGGGACTTTCTTTTGCCTTTAATGGTGATTCAAGGGATTTGACTACATTGTAGAGTGTGTCCAGGTGTTTGTCGTCAACTTTTT
The DNA here is from genome assembly GCA_024224995.1 of bacterium. The sequence continues at coordinate 1,401 of JAAENB010000241.1, forward strand.
CGATTTCTTCTTTGATTTCTTTTTTGCTTTTCATAATTATCATTATCCCCTGTTGCTATACAAATAACAGCTATACAGGGGTAAAGTCAAGAGTTTTTTCGATATCTACGAAAAAAATACTGAAGGCGGCGTGTATGTATGGGGAGAGGCATGCCTCTCCCCATACATACTCTTCTCACCCCTGGGAAAATATACTGAGGCATTCTTTGATGGAATCCCTGGTATCGCCGATCTTTTTTATATCAACAGGAGTAAGATCTATGTTCCTGGCTTTTTTTCCAACCTGTTTTTCCGAGGTGAAGCCGTTCTCTTTTAACCAGCCAAGAGCGTTCGTGTAATTGGGCATGGAAAGTGATTCCAGCAGCTGGATCTCGCCCAGGTGATACATTTTGATCCCGTTTTTACGAATATCATATATGATATCTTTTTTACTTCTTTTCTTTTTTCCGTTTGGAACAAGAGTGCTCAGAACAATCAAATATGATTCAAGGTAATCCTGGACAACGCGCGCGTAAAAAGTCAGCTCATCTAAACCGGGTTCCGTAATAGTGATTTTCGCATTGTCAACGGAAATGATCGATTTTTTTTCCAGGTATTTGAGAATAGAAACAAGAGATTTGTCTATGTCGTCCATATCTTCGGTAAAAATGAACTCTTTTGAAAACAATTCTTTTATCTCTTTATAGAGTACAGTAATTTTTTCCGAATTAGTTCCACTCCTGCCGACTGAACGCAGTACTGCCAGGGAAATTAAGGAAACAGGAACAAGAAAATTGATGATATTATTCTTGTAAAAGTTGATCCTTGCCCTGTCTTCCTCGTTAAGAACATAAAGATCCGTGAGCGGGTTGGAATTGTCTGATTTGCTCTCTTCAATCTCCATCTGCGTAACGATCTGGTCTTCCGAGTAGGCCTCCAGAACATAGTCGATAATATCATCATAACTCGATTCCGAATAGAGAAGGTCCGACATCCTGATCCCGAGATATTTAAAATAATCATGAAGATCGATAAATTTTTCTTTGATCATGTCCCGCGAAAACCCCCGTTTTGACGATAGCAGGATCGCCGCCGTGGTAAGAGCGAACGGGGTAACCATGGTAATATCATTTATTTTTTGCAAAATATGGTTTGCCACTGACGTGGTAATATCTTCACTATCGCCATACTTTTTCCGGAGATCCTGGAAACTGATGGGCTTATTGAACGAGAGATATACCCTGCCGTATTTTCTTTTCAGAAGTTTCCTGCTTTGAACAAAGCCTGAAGTGGATTCGCTTTCTTTATCTTTTCCTTTCAGCTCTTTATGGTATGACGTTTCCTCTAAAATCCTGTCGTAATTAATGGTAATAGGAACCAGCATGAGATCCTTGTTGTATCCTTCGTCAATTGATTCAATCAAATATTTTAATATCCCCATTTTGGGAGGAGACAGCTTGCCGGAACGGGTTCTTCCGCCTTCAATAAAGAATTCAATACTATAGCCTTCGTTAACCAGGCTTTTGATATATTGTTTTAACAGGGATGTATAGAGCGTCTTTCCTTTAAAAGACCGCCTCATGAAAAAGGCCCCGGACCGTCTGAATATTTTTCCCATGGGAAAAAAGGTAAGGTTGGACCCTGCCAGAATGTGAGGAGGAATAAGTTTATTCTGATAAAAGATACTTGATATAATGAGATAGTCCATATGGCTTTTATGACTGGGCATAAGAATGAGCGGGCCATTCTGAGATGCTTCCCTGAGCATTTTAAAATCTTCCTGGTCAAAGTAAACACCATCGAATATCCGGTGGAAGATATAATCGAGACTTTTCTCAAAGAACCGGATATAAATAATGGAGAAATCGGCAGCGATCTCTTTGTAATAGTTATATGCTTTTTTTCTTAATTTTTTCTCGGAAGTCCCTTCTTCTTTCATAACCTGCTGAATGGCATCGAGAACATTTTTATGATATAAGACCTTTTCCATCATCTCCTGCTGCGATTTAATAACGGGGCCAAGGATACTTCTTTCTTCATGGTTATAAACTTCCAGCAGTTTATCCCTGATCCTGCGAGCCATATATTTGGGATCATAATCGGGCGTTTTTGCGATTTCTTCCTTCAGGTTCAGGGGTTCGCCAACCCGCATAAATGCCGGAGTGGCACTTTTAATTTTGGTGAACAACGCGGAAAGGAGCCCCCTGTCCCCCGTAGCCTTTGAGGTAACCAGGGTTTTGGTCCGTTCGGGATTCCTGTTCCAGAACATGATCTGGGGAAATATGAATATTGGCGTGTCCATTTTTTTCTGAGCTTCAATGAGGTATTGAATGGAGTCGGTCCGGGTTTGAAGGTATCTTCTCAGGAACAGTTTCCTGGCGAAGAGGGCCAATACCATACTCTTTTTTTCAGTTAGTTCCTCAACAAGATATTGAAAGTCGGGGATTTGCTCATACTTTTTTTTACGGAAAAACCTGCTGAATATTCGTATAATCCTTCTAAACAGGTTTGTAATAACCTGGTGCCAGTACGGGGTAAATCCCCTGGCATAGACCGGTACGGTCAGTTCATGTTTTCTTAAAAGATGGACCAGTAAAAGAAGGGATGTATTTGTAGTCTGCATGGTTGTGAATATGGGAGCACCCTGGCCCGCATATTTTTTTAAGGTCGTAAGGCTTTCATCATCGAAATCAACCTTTCTGAATAGAAAACGGACTATTTTTTCGAATATGATATTTGATCTTCTCTGTATGAGTCCTTGAGAAATATTTGGAGAATATGAGCGAGTTTTTGTTTTCATTAGATAGCACCTATTGTATGATTAGTTTCGTAGTCTCTCTTATAATTCCCTTTATAACTCTTTTTCACTGGAAATTATATTAAAAAAAGTTTCAAGCCCAACCATATTTAACAGTGACATACCGGATTCGGATACACTGATTAAGGTAAGTTCTATTTTGTTATCGGCTAACGTGTCTTTGATCCGGACCAGGTTCCCCAGAGAGTTGCTGTTAAAATGATTTATTTGTGACATATTAAACGCCACTGCGTTTGATTTTTCATTATTCAGCTTAATAATTTCCCGGATAAAAACCTCGATTTCGTTGTCCGTAAGCCTGTTGTCATTATGCGGAATTGTTATAACTAATGTATTTTTTTTATAATGATGTAATAGATCCATAAAAAACCTCAATTTGTTGTGTAGTTATATCATAAAGGTTCCCTTGTATGTATATGTTGGGCATTCTTATCCATCTAAGTACTTATTGACCGGATAGCGAGAATGTATAAAATATCTATCCCATATGCAAGTGTTTTTTGGAATAGCATGAATTAATTGAATTGATGCTTAACTAATGTATAGCTGGCGCTGAATAATCATGGTATTTTCATAAACTTTTTTAGTTTTTTAAAAAACTAATTGCAAATTTAAATTTAATATGTTCTCTTGACTACCTGATGGTTAAATTTGTATAATTTCCATGAAAAATAGACGGGATGTAGCGCAGCCAGGTAGCGCGCTGTGTTCGGGACGCAGAAGTCGGGAGTTCGAATCTCCCCATCCCGAATGGAATAATAACAATTCCTCCGGAATTTTGATTTAGTAACTTCATCTAGGATACTATATTTTTAGATAAAATGAAATGGCTAAAAATGACTTTATAGAAATATTAGATGAATACTATCCTTCCAATAAAAGTTCTAAAAAGCATATTGTAAATTCCATATCAGAACATATCGACGAGAATATAGATATAAACCCTGATGAGCTCAATTTGGTTATTGATGAAGCAATAACTAATGCTATGGAGCATGGTAATAAATGGGACTCCAAAAAAAAGGTTCATGTTAAAATGAATATGGATTCCAAAAATTTATATATTAAGATTACCGATGAAGGCAGTGGTTTTGATACCGGCAATATTGAAGAGAAGTTAAATATTAAAAATGTATTTAGCCAGAGGGGCCGCGGCTTATGCTTGATCAACGAGTTTTGTATTCCACGATGGAATAAGAAAGGAAATCAGCTGACTCTCCTGATAAAGTTAAAGGTGAACTGACGATGAAAGATGCAATGAAGCGAATTCCGGAAATGATTTTTTCGTTTTTATTCGTGCTTTATGCGATTTCCGGCTGTATTGATCTTATTGGTGTTGGTGAAGGTAATAATTTACAAAACATAAGCACAATAACGGCCGGTTTTGGAGAGACACTGGAGGGTATCGGTGAGACCCTGGATGATATAAAGAATACGTTTACCGGCATAAAGAATTTTTTTTCCAGGATAGCAATCGTTCTCGGTGAAATTGGTTTAAGTACTTTTGTACTGTTTCTGGCTGTTTTAATCTTTTCTTCCGGTCTTTCCGCTATTGGACTCTCTCAAGGGAGACAGTCTTTTTTTGTTTCTTTACTTGTTGCCGATTTAATCTGGATATACTGGAAGGAGAGCTTTAATCCTGAGTCATTGGCCTATTTTGGCTCTATTATTAAGTCTAACCTGATGATTTTAATACCGGTTACGGTTATTTTGGTATTACAACGGGGATTACCGGCTTTATACGATACAATCAGAAGACAATTCAAGAAAAGCAAACCCGTACTCAGTGTAAAGGATGGGCGGGAAATGGTTGAGGAATTTCAGGATGAAACCCTGAAATTTCAGAAATCTTTTCTTAAAGATATTTTTGATGCCGGAGATTCTAAAAAGGTATCACTGTCTATGGATACGCTTAAATATAAAGAAAACCTTCAGGAAATGCTGCAGGTGCTTGAGAAAAAAATAAATGATCCGGATGAGCCAGATGATCCGGGTGAACCGCAAAACCCCGGTGCATGAATAAAAAAAGAGCTATGGAAATTCTTATTTGACTATTATAGTTGGATTGGTATAATTTTAACAGGCACTTCAAATAAACTTAACAAGAGAGTGGTTACTAATAATGGTTGAATTTATTGATACAAACGATGAAAGAACGTTTTTCATAAAAGAAGACATCGTTGCCAGCAAGTCCGTACATATTGAAAATTTACTCAATGATTTTATTCGAGACGATACCAGGGATATCGTTATTGATCTGATTGGAGTTACCAAGATTGATTCCATGTCACTGGCTTCTTTGATCAGGGTAAAAAACAAGCTTGCGAATGAAGGGCGGAATTTGAGTATCATCCATCCCAATGAAGGGGTAATGAGAGTTCTTGAACTGGCCGGCCTGGATTCTTTTTTATTGGACTAATGGTAAGGTAATCGGTGGCCCTGTGGGCCGGGTGATCGGTAATCGGTTAAGAGAGGATATAATGGAAATACTGAAGCAGAATGATAAAATAAAGCGAAAAGGTCCTGTAGTCCTTATTATAATGGACGGAATGGGGATTGGAAAAGGGGATGAAGGAGATGCTTTTTTTCACGGAAGAACCCCTGTTCTGGACAGGTTGAGGAACGCGTATCCCTACACGACTTTAAAAGCTCACGGAACTGCTGTAGGACTTCCCAGTGACAATGACATGGGTAACTCTGAGGTTGGCCATAACGCTCTTGGAGCCGGAAAGGTCTACGAACAGGGTGCTAAGCTGGTATCGGAAGCCATATCTTCGGGTAAGATGTTTGAGGCGGGTATGTGGCAGAAACTGACAGTGAAGCCTATAAAAGAAGGTTCCACGCTTCATTTTATTGGGCTCCTTTCCGATGGGAATGTTCATTCTCATATTGACCACCTTCTCAAAATGATCGAGGAGGCTGCTGAAGACGGCATAAAAAAACTAAAGGTTCATATTCTGCTTGATGGCAGGGATGTTCCCGAAACCTCGGCTCCCCTGTATATTGACCAGCTGGAAGAATTCCTGGGCAAATTTACTGCTAAAGGACTCGATTACCGTATCGCCTCAGGCGGCGGCAGGATGGTTACCACAATGGACCGCTACGAGGCCGATTGGAATATTGTCAAGCGCGGCTGGGACGCCCATGTCCTTGGAACTGCCCGGCCGTTTAAGTCTGCCATGGAAGCCCTGGATACCTTCCGGGAAGAAGATTCCGACATTACCGACCAGTATTTGCCTTCTTTTACGATTGTTGACGATAATGGGCCCGTGGGCACAATAGAAGACCATGATTCCGTTATCTTTTTTAATTTCCGGGGAGACCGGGCTATTGAGATGAGCAGGGCTTTTGGTGAAAAAGATTTTTCCGTCTTTGACCGGGAGCGGCATCCTGAAGTGCTCTATGCCGGTATGATGGAATATGACGGTGACTTAAAGATCCCTCATAACTATCTTGTTACGCCTCCTGAAATTGACAATACAATCAGTGAGTACCTGGTTCACGCAGGGGTAAGCCAGTTTGCTATTTCCGAGACCCAGAAATTTGGGCATGTAACCTATTTCTGGAACGGCAACAGAAGCGGTAAGTTTGATGAGCTTACAGAGACCTATGTTGAAATTCCTTCGGATAAACTTGAATTTAACCAGCGGCCCTGGATGAAAGCTGCTGAGATTACTGATGAAGTTATTAAAGCCGTAAAAAGCGGTGAACATGACTTTATCCGGCTTAATCTTGCTAATGGGGATATGGTTGGCCATACCGGAGATTTCGAAGCTGCCATTATCGCGGGTGAGACAGTGGATCTCTGCGTCCGAAGAATGATAAATGTTATTGAAGATTGCGGCGGCATTGCTGTTCTTACGGCAGATCACGGCAATCTCGATGAAATGTATGAGAAAGATAAAAAGACCGGGGAAATTAAGGTCGATAAAGAGACCGGTATCCGTAAGAATAAAACCTCACATACATTGAACCCGGTACCCTTTATTATTGTTGATCCCGATTTTAATAATGAGTATAAGCTGGCAGACCTTGATGAGGCACCGGGTCTTGCCAATGTAGCGGCAACACTTCTCATGCTCCTGGGATTTGATCCTGTTAAAGAATATATGCCTTCGATTATTGAGTATATATAAAAATGGGAGAAAAAAATATAGTTCCCGCGTATATAATCGCGGGGGGGAAAAGCAAGCGTTTTGGCACGGATAAGTCTCTGCATGATTATGAAGGCAAGCCCCTTATTCAGCATATTTTCGATGCAGTAAACCCGGTATTTGATAATATTTACATTTCAGCTAACGATGGAGAGAAGTATTCTTTTCTTGGAGTGGAAACAGTGCCCGACATTGTTCCCGATCTGGGACCCATTGGAGGGCTCTATAGTGTTCTTTGCCACGCAAAGGAAAATGGCGCGGACAGTGCCTTTGTTGTTCCCTGTGATATGCCCAATCTTAACGCGGATTTAATTGAATATATGCTCTCCATTCCCATGGAATATGATCTAATCATTCCCGTGCTGGGCAGCTATTATGAACCTCTTCACGCCATATATTCCATTAAGTGTTTAGACCCGCTTAAGGAGCTTATCGACAATAATAAACGAAAAATTATTGAACTTGTTGATAAGGTTGAAATACGGCCCGTAGGGGAAGGGGAGATTGAGTTTTACGATGACCCCATGTTTATCTTCAGGAATATTAATTACCAGGAAGACGCATAGGGGATGGTAATCGGTAATCGGTAATTGGTAATTGGTAATCGGTGGGGAGATAAGATTTTTCCGGAGTCTCCCAACCGACAACTGTAAACTGACTAGTAGAACCGGTGGACGTAGCCTATTTGCGCCATTGCCTGTGGACTTGATATTTCTTTTGAAGCATCTGTTTTTTTAACAACAGCAATACCAAATTCCAGGAAGAACCCCCTCAGGTTAAGGTTGTATACCGCTCCGTAAGATAGAAATTCCATGGGGTCAAAAAAGTTGAAATGGACAAAATTTCCGATTATTGAGATTCCGTGAAGAACTCCGGCGCTTTCATGGATCTTTATCATGCAATTTAATTGAATTCCATGGTAGTTCTCACTCAGGTAAAAGCCGGATAAATGGAAGCCCAGGTACCTGAAGTAATACCCGGCAACCAGGTTTATCGCAGATGGAGTCCCTATGGACGCGCCCAGGACAGGGTATTGCCTGCGCCCTGAAGCGGTCTCTTCCTCTGTACTATTATCATCATCATATTCAATTGTCCCTGTTTTTTTTTCATCGATTATTATCTCTTCACCATTTGAAAAAACGACCTTTTTAACATCTTTTTTGGGGTAAATGGCAAATTGTACTTCGCCCTGAGGGTCGTACTCAACATCATTGTTGGTGATCCGTACGATTTTTCCTCTTACAATGAGGCCGCTTTTTAGATAGATATAATCGGCAAACGCATTGCTGCTGATAAGAATAATTGCGCAAATTAACCATATTGTTTTGTTTTTCATTTGTTTCTCCTATAAAAATATAGTGCTCTTTTTTGCTTGTTTTGGACAAAGTTTTTGTAAATAATCCGGAAAAATGTTATCTTAATATTATCATAATATTAAGCTGGTGTTAATTAATTGTTGAATAACTGATAAAATGCTTTACAATAACTCTCTCAAATCTATTTTGGACACGTCAATGTGAGCAGGGCAAGTATTTTTAATTAATACCCTGTATTTTTTTTCGAGTAGAAAATTATAGTAACGGACAGTTATGGATTCAATAGAAATCTCGCATTTTGAAGACAATGGCAAGCCAAAGGATGAATGTGGCGTATTTGGAATATACGGAAATCCCAGGGCTACAAATTTAACCTATTTAGGTCTTTATTCACTCCAACATAGAGGGCAGGAATCTGCCGGAATAGCTTCTTCCGATGGTGATCATATTTATCGAAAAGCCGGAATGGGAAAGGTTGTTGATATTTTTTCAGAGGATCATATTGAAAACCTGAAGGGTTATATGGCCATTGGGCATAACCGGTATTCAACTACGGGTTCTTCTTTTTTAAGGAATGCCCAGCCCCTTCGTGCTGATTCTATCCTGGGGCCCATTGTTCTGGCTCATAACGGTAATTTAACCAATGCCGGGGCCTTACGTCTGGAGCTTGAAAAAAAGGGTCATATTTTTCAAACAACCAATGACTCGGAAGTTATTGTTCATCTTATGGCCAGTTCCGGCATTCGGGATTTTTCCGATGCCCTGATCCACGCGCTCAAACTGGTTAAGGGAGCCTATTCTCTTATTATGATGAATAAGGAAAAGATTTACGCTGCTCGTGATCCTCACGGGTTTAGACCCCTGGTTTTGGGAGAGCTCGATAATTCATTTGTCGTTGCTTCCGAGACCTGTGCTTTTGATATTATTGATGCCAAGTATATCAGGGAAGTACGGCAGGGAGAGGTAATGGAGATATCCAAGTATGGTATCAATTCCTTTTTTCCCTTTGAGAACAAAAAACAGTCTCTCTGTGTATTTGAATATATTTATTTCTCAAGACCCGACAGTCTCATTTTTGGAGAATCCGTTCACGATATGAGAATTAAACTGGGCCGCATGCTGTCGAAGCAGGCCCCTGTTGAGGCCGATATTGTGGTACCTATTCCCGATTCATCCGTTTGCGCGGCTATGGGATACGCCAGAGAATCGGGCATCCCCTATGAAATGGGTATGATCCGGAGCCATTATATTGGCCGGACATTTATTGAACCAAGCCAGAAGATAAGAGATTTTGGCGCGAAAATCAAGTTTAACGTGGTAAAATCTTCGGTTGAAGGCAAGAGAATCATTGTTGTTGATGACTCCATTATGCGGGGTACTACAATGAGAAAGATCATGAAAATGTTCAGAAAGGCCGGCGCCAAAGAGATCCATGTGCGGATCTCGGCCCCTCCTACGAAGTTTCCCTGTTTTTACGGTATCGACATTCCTACGCATAAGGAACTGATCGCTGCTACACATACTATAGAAGAGATCCGTAAATATCTCAGGGTCGATTCTATTGAATATATGACCGTTGAAACCATGATTGGAGCTCTTGACTCTAAAATGGAGTTTTGCACTGCCTGTTTTGACGGGAATTACCCCTGCGAACTGGAAGAAGCTTCGGGTGTGGAAGATGATCAGAAGTATCTTTTTGAGGATATGGGGAATAGCGAGTATTACTAGGTTCTCGGCTCCGCTCGGACACCGGAGCGGGATATTTTTTTTTGCTTGACTGATATCGGTGTTTTTCGGTATTATATACATATATGAATGCAGCATTATTTAGGCCGTTAGCCTAACTGGTAAGGCACCGGTCTCCAAAACCGGCGATTGCGGGTTCGAATCCCTCACGGCCTGCATTTTTTAAGAAGAGCCCCGGCGAAAGTCGGGGCTTTTTGTTTTTTTGGGGTAGGGATTGCGGTTTTCGTGATATAATACTTCAGTTGACCTAAATTATGGTTTATTATCAATATTATTATTATTTTTATTGAAAAATGATAATTAATATTTTACTTTGACTTAGTTTAATTGAAATTGATTTTATCTGTATTATCTATCCAATATGAAAAAGAATAACAAAAATAAATTACATGCAATTGATTTCTTCTGCGGTGCCGGTGGGATGACATACGGTTTATCCAAAGCCGGTATTGATGTTATTGCCGGTATTGATATTGACTCGGAATGCAGGAAAACTTATGAAGTAAATAATCCCGGTTCAGAATTTATTAATTCCAATATTAAAGCCCTTAAATGTGAAGATTTGGAAGAAAGTCTTGGTATTAAGAAAAATGACGACAGCATGATTTTTGTTGGGTGCAGTCCATGCCAATATTGGACTAAGATGAATACTATTAAGGGGAAATCGGAAGCGTCAAAAAATTTATTAATTGATTTTAAACGATTTGTTGAGTATTTTAACCCCGGGCATATTGTAATTGAAAATGTTCCGGGCATATTTCGAAATCAGGAAGAAAGCGGATTAAAAGATTTTTTATTGTTTCTTGAAGAAAATAACTTCTATTCCGATTATGATACTATTTTCGCTTGTCATCACGGAGTTCCGCAATCGAGGAAAAGATTTTTATTGGTTGCCAGCCGTATTATTGAAGGAATCAAATTACCGGAAAAAAGAAAGGGTAATCCCCCAACTGTTCAACAGTACATTGGTGAACAAAACGGATTTCGTAAAATTGAAGCCGGAGATACGGATGATAGCCTTTTTATTCATAGCGCTGCCAGTCTTACTGAAAATAATCTGAAAAGAATTAAGAAGACAAAACATGACGGAGGAAATCGTTTTGCCTGGAAGGATGATGATGAACTTCAAATTCCTGCTTATAAAGACAAAGATCATCTTTTTATAGATGTTTACGGACGTATGTACTGGAATAAACCAGCCCCAACCATAACTACAAGATTTAACAGTTTGTCAAATGGTAGATTCGGTCATCCGGTAGAAGATAGAGCAATTTCTTTACGTGAAGGTGCTACTCTGCAAACTTTTCCGAAAAAGTATAAATTTTTTGGTCCTAATCAATCAAGTATCACCAGACAGATCGGTAATGCGGTTCCTCCCGAATTATCCAAAAGAATAGGTAAGGTTTTTACCAAATCATTCAAATAACCGGGGAGTCATAAATGGCTACATTTAAAACCAGAGCTCGTGCTCTCGACATGCTGGGCAGACAGCAGATTGCCGGTATTCCCAATGCGATCAGTGAGCTATTTAAAAATGCCCATGATGCCTATGCCGACAATATTCGTGTCGATTTTTTTCGCAGTGATCAGTTGTTAGTTCTCAGGGATGATGGGTTTGGTATGACTCATGAGGAATTTGAAGAGAGATGGCTTACTCTTGGTACTGAGAGTAAACTCAAAGGTTCGGATGAAGACGGATTCTTGCCAATAGAGGTTCCTAAAGATAAGATAAGAGCAATTTGTGGTGAAAAGGGAATTGGTAGATTGTCGATTGCTGCCATTGGTCCGCAGGTTTTAATTTTATCGAAAGCTAAACGAAAGAACAGGATCAATCCGCTTGTTGCCTGTTTTATCAACTGGACTATGTTTACAATACCCGGTATTGATCTGAGTGAGATTGTAATACCTATCAGGGAGTTCTCCAAAGATCAATTGCCGGGGAATAGTGATGTTAAAGGAATGGTAAATGAAGTTGTAAAGAATCTTAAATCTATTTATAAAAATAAAAAATATCCGGAAGATATATATAATATAATTCATAAGGAATTAAAAGAGTTCAATCTTGATATTGAAGAAAGCTATGATTATCTTGGAGTGCCTTCTTTAAAAGAGAACAATACAGGAACACATTTTTATATACTGCCTACCGATGAAATGTTTATAAATGAATTAATCCCGGAAGATAATAATTCGGTCTCACCAATAAAAAAGACATTATTGGGCTTCAATAATACTATTAATCCTAAGAAAAATCAGCCTGATGTAAAGCTTACATTTTTTGACTTTGAGACAGACACTAATTATAAAGACATTATTGCCGAAGAAGAATTTTTTACATCTGATGATTTTGAAGCTGCTGATCATGTAATTGATGGTAAATTTGATAAATTCGGAACTTTTCACGGAGATATATCAATCTTTGGTAAAAAGATAAAGGGGCATACTGTCCCATGGAGAAAATCGGAAGAGGGGGAGACGCTTTGTGGTCCTTTTTTATTGAAATTCGGATATGTGCAAGGCATGCCAAGAGATACACATGTTGAGTTAGATAAGCATGGGGAAATAGTTCGCAAGACAAATAGAATTGGAGGCCTTTATATATACCGTAATGGAATAAGGGTTTTACCCTATGGGGATATTGATTTTGATTTTCTTGAAATTGAAAAAAGGAGAACATTATCTGCAAAGTATTATTTTTTCTCTCATAGACAGATGTTCGGAGCTATAGAAATAGATAGTGAAAATAATTCACGATTGGTAGAAAAAGCAGGGCGAGAAGGTTTTAGAAGAAACAGGGCCTATATACAGTTTCGAAGTATTCTTATTGATTTCATATTGCAGTTAACCGCAGATTTTTTTAGAGAGGAAGGGAGTGGTCTAAAAAGTGATTTATGGATAGAAGGTCGTAAAGAGAATCAAAGACGATATAAAGCCAAACAAAAGAGAGAAGAAGAATCCGAAAGAGCATTAAAAGCTTTTGGGAGGAAAGTCAGCGATTTTTTTTCTAAATATGAAAAAGGAAAACCGAAAAAACAGTATGATGCGTTGTATAATGATGTAAAAGACAGGATTGATTCCATAATAGAAAGCAAAAAAAATATTTCCCAATGGCTTTCTAGGTATCGCTCGGAGGCATTTAATTTAATAAACGACCTGGAAAGTTCATATAAAATTGAAAGACCTCATGGTTTTGGCCTGAATCCCGATCTTGAAAAAGATTGGGTTTATTATAACGAATTGTTTGAGAGACTAAAAGAAGAAGTTTTTGGTGTTTACCGGAAAAAAATTACCGATCTATTTTATGAAAGTGAAGATATTGCCAAAAATGCAAAATCACCGGAAGAGATATTTGAGGATAATATTACTCATGAGATTGAGTCTTCTATATCGAAAGTTGATGCTGAAAAAGAAAGTGTATCTAAAGATATTACGGCAAGTATTAATAATACGGAAAAGCTGGTACAATCGATATTCAATGATTATGAAAAAGAAATCAAAAAGTTAACTAAGAAGTTTGAATCAGCAAAGAAGAAAAAAGCTGATATGACCGAACTTGAGGTTCTGGCACTTGGCGAGATTCATATAATAACAGAGAAATATAAAGAAATTCTGGCAAGAGTTAACGAGAAAATCAATGATATAAAATTTACACGAGATAAAGAAGGTTATGTTATCTCTTCTCTAGATGTTACGGAAGCTCAGGAACATGAACTTTATGAATTTAAAGAACGAATAGATGCCGAGTTGGATTTAGTACAAATTGGCTCTGCTGTTAGTATAATTCATCATGAATTTCATACAGTAGGCAAGGCAATTAGATCTAATTTAAAAGAATTAAAAAATTGGGCTGATATAAATGAAAAATTGTTTTACCTTTATAGTCGATTAGTCGACAATTTTGATCATCTCGATGCTTTTCTTGCTCTTTTTACACCTTTAAACAAAAGAAAAAATTTAAAAAAGAGATTGATCAAAGGATCAGATGTTTCAAAATATATTGCCGATGTATTTGTTGACAGTTTTGAAAAGGACGCTATTAAGCTTGAAAAAACTAATGATTTTATGAATTACAAATTCGAAGGATTTATTTCATCATTTTATCCTGTTTTTTTGAATATTATTGATAATGCTATTTTTTGGCTTAAGGAAAAGAAAAGAAATCGAATAATTAGACTTCACACCGAGAAGAATGGTGACTTTATAGATTTATTAATATCAAATAATGGTCCGCCGGTACCACTAAGATCAAGAAATCGGATTTTTGAAAGAGGATATACAATAAAACCGGGCGGCAGGGGGCTTGGTTTGTTCCTCACTAGGCAAGGGCTTGCTAAAAACGGTTTCGATATTTCACTCGATGAAGAGTCATATTTCAAAAATGGTGTAACTTTTCGAATATCCAAGATAGAAGAGGAATAAAATAATGGGGTATAAGACTTTTCAGGAATTCACAAAAAATATAGTAAAGGAGTTTATTCAAACCGTTGTCTTTGTGGATGATAAAGCATATGAATTTCCGTCGGGATCATCCATCGGTCCAATCGCAACAGAGGTAGACGAACCTGAGAAAAAGAAAAGGGAAGTGGTTGATGAAAAAGAAGAGGACAAAATTAAAGAACCTATCCTTAGCAGGCCGGATCATTCCCTACATGTAGCAGAATTGGTAAAGGCATTTACTTCTTCTGGAGTAGTTTGTTCGGTAATAAATCCGAAATTTGATAATATTTATGAATTGATACCCACTATTGCAACAAAAGCTGATGTTGTTGTACTTGATTGGGAATTTGAAATGCTCGGGGCAGGGAATGGATATCCTGAAGATCCGGCACTGGATATTATTCTGAAAATTATTAAAAATGATGAAAAAGATTTTCCACGTCTTAGACTTATTTTGATTTATACAACTGAGATTATAGAAGATGTTGCTGAAAAAACTGTTAATGCAGTAGAAGCAAATGGTACTAAATTTACACATAAAGAAGAAGATTTACTGGCATATGCCAATGAAAGCCTAAGAATTAGAATTATTGGGAAAAAAGGATTTGGTAAAGATAAAAATAAATATGATGAGGAAGAATTACCTGAAATCATATTCGAAGAATTTGCAAAAATGGCTGATGGTTTACTGCCTAGCCTAGTATTAAAATCATTTTCTACAATAAGAAATAATACTCATAGAGTATTAGCCCGTTTTAATAAGGATTTGGATCCGGCAATAATTGCTCATAAATCTTTACTGGATAGTCCGGAAGATTCAATTTTGAATTCCGAACAGTGGATATCTGATGAAATAAATTCATTAATAATGAATTCAGATAGTGGGCAAGTCTTAAATGATGAAAATATAGACTTATGGATCGATGAAAAGTGTAAAAAAGGATATAAAAAATTAAACTATAAAGGAGTTCCTATATCAATAAATCATAGTCAACTAAAAAAAATTCCAAAAGAAGGATTTTACTCTTACCTGAAGGAGAACAGAACAAAAAAATTACGGAAAAAAAATGAGAATACCCGCGAAATTATCAATCATATCTTTATGGATTTACCTAGCATTTATTATCCGTTAAAAAGTGATAAAAAGAAATATGACATTGAATATAATTTTTCTCAATTAACATCATCTCTATTTAATTATAATCATAAGCTACCCACATTGAAACTAGGTACAATATTATTTCATCAAGATAAATACTGGCTTTGTCTTCAACCTCTATGTGATACTGTAAGAATAAAAACAAAGAAAAGAGCATTTTTACTCGTAAAATTAATAATTAAAGAAGGTAGAGATTTTGATTTTGTAGTGAACGATTCTGATAATTGGATTCCATTAAGGATATCATATCGTATTTATGATTCAAAACTTATCATTTTTAAGTCAAATCCAAAAGAAATAGTTGAAGGAAAAGAAAGTGAAACAGGTGGTTATTTTTTTGAAGCTTTTGCTGATAATTCAGATAGCAAAGAACTCGTTCAATACAAATTTATCAGTGAATTAAAAAATATGTATGCACAAAGAATATTGAATAATTTTGCATCAAACCTTTCAAGGGTAGGACTTGATGAGTTCGAATGGCTACGACGATCCTAAAGCCAAAAATTCAACGGATATTTATTCCGCAACAAAACGAAGCGAAATCATGTCCAAAATCTCCGGTAAGGACACAAAACCGGAATTAATTGTAAGAAAATATTTGTTTTCAAAGGGATTCAGATTCCGGCTAAATGACAAAAGATATCCGGGAAAACCTGATATCATCCTTCCAATGTATAAAACTGCAATCTTTGTCCACGGATGTTTCTGGCACGGACACGAGGGCTGCAAAGCATCCAGACTTCCCCAAACCAGAAAGGAATTCTGGGAAAAGAAAATCAACGATACAAAAGTGCGCGACAAAAGGAACATCCGGGAGTTAAAAGAGCAAGACTGGAAAGTTCTAATTATATGGCAATGTAAGATAAAGAATAAGAAGGACAGAGAGTCATATTTGGAAGAAATCGTCCGCCAGATATTAGATTGAATGATGTTTTCAGGAAATAGAAACATCAAATTAACTGAGATATTAATATAAATGAAAGATCTTTTTATACATAAAATTGCAATCAATAAGGTGCGGCATCTTGAAGGGATTGAAATTCCGCTTTCAGATTCGGAAAGAAAGCATCTTATTTTAACCGGAAGAAACGGAAGTGGAAAATCGCAAGTTTTGATAGCAATGAGTGAGTATTTTGCTGATATCACAAATAAAGAATTCATTCATAATTATTACAGAGAAGGAGGCTTTATAACCGCCCATTTTGATGCCAAAAGAACTTCACAGTTAAAAAAGCCCAATGGGATAACCAAAATAGACCTGAAAAAACATATTCTATTGAAGAAAAAGCCGGTGAAAGTTTCATCCAGTACATTGTAAACCTCAAAGCAGACCGTTCATTTGCCCGGGACGACAATGACATGGAAACCGTAAAACAGATTGATGACTGGTTCCAAAAATTTGAAAACGGCCTGAAAGAGATCTTCGAAGATGAAACCCTTGAACTGCAGTTCGATAAAAAGAATTATAATTTTAATATAATCCTGCAAAACAGAGAAAATTTTGATTTTAACACCCTGCTGGAAAACAGGCTCTTAATTGACGATATGTCGGGATTATCATACGACGGAATCGTAGAAAGCTATTTCAACTCAGATAAATACTCTCAAATAGTAAAAGAAAAAATTAACGAATACGAGTCTCTTTCAAACAAGGATAACCCAAGTCCGGATGAAAAAGAAAAACTTTTAGAGTTAAAGATCTTTTTTACATAATGAAAACTGATGCTTATGGTATTGTTGAAAATAATACAGGTAAACCGGCTATTAAAATATTTGACCAGGCTTCAGATTCCTCATTAGTATATTTTTCTGTAAGTGAAGAATGGGCTATGGTTACTAAGAAAACCGGGGGATTTATATTAATTGTTATTTTGGATAACGAAATAGAATTAGATAATCTTAAAGAGTTATCTAAAGACCAGGTTATTAATGATTATTATGAAAAAGGCCTGGTTGATATTTTTTCACTTTCCGCGGAATGAAAGTAAGGCACCGGTCTCCAAAACCGGCGATTGCTCACTTCGAGTCCCTCACGGCCTGCATTCTTTGTGTTTTTTTATCAGGGGAATGTATGAATTTTTTACCGAATAGAAGTTGTCTACAGATTTTGTTATACTAAATAAATACGACTGCTGGTGTAAAGCATAATTTAAAAAAAATATGGGGACAAATCTGTACCAACATTTTTTTTCGTATTGGTCTTGACAGGCATTTGTTTTATTGAGGAATATTTTTATTCTATGTGAAAGCTGCATTCCTACCCTGCCCGCTTTCAGGAAAAAACTTTTTAAAAACATCAGGAGTCAGTGGACATGAATATCGTAAAAAGAATAGCCTTAATCTTTCTGGTATTAATACTTTTTTCAAACACAGTACTATCTGCGGCAATAAGAGAATCGGTTGCTATAATAGAATGCAAACCAAATAAACAATTAGTAAACGCGCTGGAAAATATTGCAAAATATTTTGAAAAAAGTGGTTACCGGGGCACTGCAAAATTATTAAGAGAACATAAAAAGGGGTGGAGTGGCAGTGGTTTTGTTGTCCGTGCTAATGGTCAAAATTTTCTTGTAAGCAATAAGCATGTACTTGGCAATAGTGGAAGCATAACAATAAAGTTTGAGGACAAAAAAGGAAACTTGTTTGAGATTAAGGAAAAAAGTACGGTCTTTGAAGATAGTCAGCTTGACCTTGCGCTGCTTGTTTTACCGGAAGGAATTAAGAATATTGAACCATTACGGCTTTATGATAAAGAAATCATAGAGGGAGACGATGCGTATGCGGCAGGATATCCTGATTTATTAGGTCAGCCCTCATGGCAATTAACAAAAGGAATTGTATCAAATTCTTTTACAAAAGTTCCAACTATAATTGATCCTGAAATTTGCAGACTCGTTCAGCATTCCGCATCAATAGATCCCGGAAGTAGTGGAGGGCCGTTGCTGGTAAAAAATGGAAATAATAAAAATTGGTCTGTTATTGGAGTGTCTTCATATTCAATAACTTCAAGGAGTAATACTTTCTTTGCAATTCCCGTAACAAAAGTAAAAGAACTAATTAAAAAATATCATACGAAAAAGAAGAATGCTAAAAATAAAGAAGCCATAAGAAAAGAAATTGAGTTGTTTGTTAAAGATTTATATAAGCAATTAAAAGAGCCGGCCTGGAATGCTTCCAAAGAACACCGTTTTGTTTCAATTGACAAAACGGCTCAAAAAGGTTGGGATTCAATATTAAGATTGTTTGATGAAGGTGACAAAGAGATTATAAAAAAAATGAATCATCGATTTCAATCATTAAGTTTTTTTGACGCCATGAGAGAAAGTGTATCCTGGTCAATATGGCATATTTTTCAAAATCAGGAAATTGATAAAACTCAAGAGTTTAATTATGATATAAAATCAATTCCGGTTAGCCGGGAAGAAGGATCAATTATTAAAGTTGATTTGATAATGGCTCAAAAATCACTTAAAGCTGATTTAATATTTGAATCCGGTCAATGGAGTATAAAAGAAATACAGTTTAGTGAGAAACCAAAATCAAAAGAAGCTGAAATTGAAATGGAACGTTCAATCGGTTATCAGTTCCATATCGGTGTTGGGTTAGCGCCTTCTTTTGAAAATGAACAATATAGTGGGAATGAGACTCTTGCAGGATATGGAATGCTGCTTGCTTTAGAAAGTGGTCATTATAAATATCTATCTACCACTCATGGTTTATATGTTGGTATGTATTCATTTACGTCTACTTATGATAGTTATGGTTATAGTTCTGGTTATGGTTATAGTTCTTATTCCCAAACAACAACAAAAGAATTATGGGAAATTGACTATCAATTCAGCATTAAATTGAGATTTCCCATAGCGTTTAGCTGGGGGTATGTAATACCATTTGCTAATGCAGGGGTTGATTTAATTTTTTGTCTGGGTGCTGGTGCTGTGGAGAGTGGTACATCTGTATTATATTTGCCGGTAAAAGGTGGAGGTGGATTGGGCTTTCTAAGTCGAAGAGGCTGGGGGTTTGGAGTTAATATATGGAAAAGATCTAATGTTATAGGAGATGGAAAATTAGATGATATTAAAACTGATATATATTTTACAATTGGCTCTTTTTAATTCATAGTATAGGTCACTTCTTTAGAAGCACCGGAAATATCTCCGGTGCTTTTTTAATAATTTATGTGGCAGACATAATTTACCAGTCTAAATTTTGTTTATTGCAAGGCGGGGTCTATGCCTCAAGAATAACCAGGTGCCCATTAAAAAAGTCACACATTCACTTACCGGTAATGCCATGACAAATCGATAATCATTAAAAACAGAATAAAGAATCATAAGAAAACCGGCAGGCAAAACCAGGCTGCGGCAAATGGCAACAACCCCGGACTGAAAAGGCAAATGAATGGCCGTGAGGTAACCGGTAAAGAGCATATTAATACCGGCAAATAAAAACAGGGGCCAAATATAAGCTATGAATTCCTGAGCTAGCGCTACTGTTCGAGCGGTGCCCTCTGGTTTTAAGAATAACATTATTAACGACTTATTGTAACTCGTTAAAATTAGAATGCAGAGTACACTGACCAAAGCAATATTGACAAACGCCGCATTTAGAAATTGTTGAATGCGGAGTGTATTCTTAGCGCCATAGTTTTGTGAAATCATCACCTGGCTGGTATCACTGATGGAAAAAAACACCATGAAACCAATCATAAGCAGGTAGTTTACCACAGTGATGGCAGCAACGCCTTCTACTCCAGCCCTTTGAATAAGCATCCGGTTTAAAATAAAGGCTATGCCCCCCGCAGAGATTTCATTGATAAATTCAGACATACCATTATAAGCAGAGTGAAAGACTTCACCCCAATTGGATTGTTTAAAACTGAATTTCAATTTACGTTTTTTACTAAAAAAGTAAGTGACTAAAACCAGCATAGGCAGTACTTGAGAAATTCCTGTAGCCAGGGCAGCTCCATGTAGTCCCCAGCCAAACACTGCAATAAACAAATAATCCAGTATGATATTAACAATGGAGCCGGCAACCAGAGCCATGGCAGACAAAGAAGGGTATCCATCGAGACGAACAAAGAAATACAAAACAATGGTTCCTAACTGAAAAATTAAAAAGGGCATGATGACAAGGTAGTACTCACTCATTACTGGAAACAACGACGCGTTTGCTCCTAAAGCTTTAAACAAGGGAATCTCAAAAATCACACCCAGCAAGATGACAAGAGTACCATAGATAGCTACTACAATAATGGTTTTGCTGAATACAGCAGACGCTGCGGAATTGTTTTTTTCACCAAGATATTTACCTCCACGGACGGACCCACCAATGGCCAGCATAAGCCCTACACCAAATAACAGGGACAGAATAGGCATAATCAAGTTCACTGCAGCTAAGGCTTTGATTCCCACTACATTACCGATAAAAATACCATCTATGATTGAAGCTGAAGTCATAGCTAATATACCGACTACAGAGGGTAGCAAATATCGAAAAAAGGTAGCTATAATAGGACCATCAAGAGCATGAGTTTCTTTATTATTAGTATTCAAGTGATACCTTTAATTGCCCATAGTAAAGGACAATTCTCAGGAATGTTTTCCCCTTTTCTGTATGTGTCAAGAATTTGAGTTGAACGTCTTGCCAGGAGTCTTCTGGTCTCTCTTCTCTTCCCCTTTATCCGAGGAATGACCATGGAATCGTAAGCTGTTGTTTTGTGCCGCATCCAGGCGACCACGGCTTTTGCGGCACGCTCTTCAATGGGTATCATTGCCGTTCGAGCTACTGTTCCGCTTCCCACCGGTACAGCATGAAGAGTTACCGCTTCAGCGAGTTTCTGCTCCAGTTCTTTATAGCATTGACTAAATGAGAGGAAATTTTTAACCGATTTGAAAAAGTCTACCTCATATTCAGCCTGCTTCTTTTCGCGGGATATACGGCTGCTTTCAAGCTTTTTTTTGTAAGAGTCAGTTGACCTTACTGTCTCTACCGCGCGCTTCGCATCTTCTATGATATCAAGGGGGGCCCATACTCCCTTTGAGATAGTCCTTTTTCCTTTCTTAATCTGTACTCGCCAGAAAATACCCTTTGCGGTTATTTTCCTGGTTATTCCCGCGTCACCCGCAGGTAAAAATCCCCACCCCCTGGGAGGATGAAGTATCTCGCCATTTTCTCCAATGAGGGTATTCCCTTTACCTGGTTTTACTATTCTGCAATCGTTGCTCATTTTTTATCCTTAAAAGGAGTGTATTATTTTCAAATGTTAAAATATTGGAATAAGCAACCTGAATGCAAGACTTTTTTGAATTTAATCTTTTTTTAAAAAAAACAATACTTCATGTCTGAATTCCTTACCGAATATAAGATGCCCCTTGTTTTTAAACATCACAAGCCGTGCACCAGGGATACCTTCCGCTGTTTCACGAAAAAGCTCCGGCATATAGTAAGGATCTTTATCTCCTCCCAGAACAAGAGTTGGGGCTTTAATATTGGGGAGCTTATTTTTAAAATTATGATTATCTTCTGCGTAAACCGTAGCAATAAAGTCATGTGCGTCTCCTGGGGCGATACCGGGTATAGACCCAATAATTGACAATATTCCGGTTAGCATTCTTATTACAAAATTATGAGGAAGCAAAAAACGGAGTGATGCTGAAATAAATTTTTTCCACTGCCCTTTATCCGCAAACCCCGCAAGAGCTATTTGGAATCGTTTCCCTTCATCACCAAGCTTATAAGCACTTGACCAGAGTATAAGTTTCCTTACAAGGTGGGGATAAACGGCTGCGAATTCCTGAGCAATAGACCCGCCTGTGGATGTTCCAATGATATCTACAGGGACACTATTGAGTTCCTCTACAATCATTGCGGCATAATCATCTGCCATATCTTTAATTGTCACCTCTGATGCCAGGCCTTGTTTGCGGTTAACCAGAAATATAGTATAATCATCTTTAAGAGACTTAAAATCAGTAAAAGCGGAAAAAACTGTAAATTTTGATAACGGCTTATTTTCAATCTGCAGTCCCAGAAAAATTACAAGTACGCGCGGTCCATTTCCGTACCTGTTATACGGTAGACCATTCTTAAAATATCCTTTTTTAGGCCATTTTTTTTTCATAATCTAACACTTATCTATGCTATATCTTTCAAGCTCATTTAACCATGGATCATCTTTCTTCATCTTATTAATTCTAGCATAATTTCTTCCGGCAAAATATACTTCTAATCCTCCCTTAGAAGGGTGTGCCGGCCAGATTAAAACCGGATCATAAAGATCATGGGGAAGTACACATATTGGCTTTCCATATCCAAAATTTGCATCATATATATGAAAACGTGAAAAATTATTGATATATATTGCAGTTGGCTTCTTTGTAAGCATATTTGTGATATTAAATACATAAAATGGTATATTGTAATGCACAGTATTTAAAGTTAATGATAAAAATTCTTTTAAGTGTTCAGATGGTTTTCTTCGAAAAGGTTCTATTGCTTCAAATATATATTTTGCAATATCATTGAGTCCGGAATTTGATGAAAATTCTTTAGAAGCTATAACGGTAGAGGCATTTCCAATGAATGTTCCGGTAAAATTTTCATGACGCTCTCTCATATCGAGGACAATTGCAGCCGTTATACTGCTATTACTTTTATGGTAATGTAGTTTTATGCTTAAATATGTCAATAGTGCAGATATTGCCACATTGGTTGAAACAGGATATCCTGTAGATTTCAATAATTCATCCTTAAGCCCGTCAAGGGATGAAGAAGAGAAATAAAATCCATTAGTACGATTAAACAGCACGCCTTTTAACAAAGAAAACCGGATAACAAAAGTAATTATAGATAACTTTTTCCATCCCAAAGATAATGCCTTTTGTTTCGTCTCCTTTTTGTTAAGTTTCTCCGGTTCAGGGAATAGGGACTGATTAAGGATTGGAGTCTCAATTTCTTTACGCTGACATAGTTTGCCCCAATTGTATATCATTCTCAAAGATATAGGTGCTCCTTATTATCATAGAGAGACCTTTTTTATCAAAGGGGGTGAATTCCCACATACCCCCTTGTACGGTTTCATTAGAAGCTTTTATGTATTCTGCTGTTTTATTTTTATTCATCATATCATGCCAATTGATCACCTATTTAAAAGGCAACTCTTCAATTATTAATGACCTGTCCATTAGAGGAGTCTTTTCCCAAATTTCGGAACCTAACAGATATTCTCTGGTGTCGGGGTCAATTTTTAAATTAGCTTCCTGGGGATATAATAAATTGTGTTTTTTTATCAGTTCATTGACGGCTTGAAAATCATATGACTCTAATAAATCATTCCAGGCTTTGTTAAACGTAACACTGTTATTTCCCAATTTTTTATCCAGATCATTATATTTCTTTTGTAAACCTGATTTAATCCCGGATATTTTTTCCTCAACAAGTTTCGCGCGTTTCATATATTCAGGAACACCAGCATAAGCCAAAATCTGTTTTTCCAGTGATACTGTAAAATTGACCGATCTTATTTTTAGCGGTTTGCCTTTCAATTTATCTGAAAATGAATGAGATTCCAGCTTTTCACCGATCATTCGATCCATTGCGTTTTTTTGTGATATTCTATCAATAGTTCCCATAATAATTCTCCATATATATTTTACTCTAATGATGGTACAATTTTTAAGATATATAATTTTGGAGAATTGGTCTTCTTATTTTGTTGGAATCTGAAGAATTGATAACTGTTTTTCTCTATATTTTGAAGGAGTTATCCGCATGGAAGTCAACGATGAAACGGTGTCTGACCTGGGAGTAATATTAAACATAAATTACTTGACTTACATTAATTAACTTTATATGTATATCTATCCTGATATATATTTCAAATTACCAATAAGAAAGAGGTAAAATTGGCAGCAAAAAAAAGTTATAATAAAACAAGCTTTATTGAACAGGTAAACCTGGACCAGAAACGGTATTCAAGATATGTCTGTGATTCAAGGGCAATTCCCAATGAGATTGACGGGATGAAACCTGTTCAAAGGCGAATATTGTGGACTATGTGGAATTCTGTAGCAAAAAATAATTTTACAAAGACTGTAAAAGTGGCAGGTCTGGTTATGGGGTATCATCCCCATGGCGATGTGTCAATTCAGGATGCTATATCCGCAATGACTCAAGATTTTACATTTGCAAATAACTATCCTCTGATACAGGGTGAAGGAACATTTGGCGATGTCCTTGATCCAAAGGCCATTGCATCTCCCAGGTATACAGAGGTTAAGCTTTCTAAATTTGCCGGAGACGTTGGACTTTTTGAATCAATTCAGGATATCGAATATATTACAAATTATGATGATACAAACCAGGAGCCTGTTTACTTTGTGCCGAAGGTTCCTGTTGTTTTATTGAATGGTATAACCGGAATCGCCACAGGGTTCAGGTGCTCAATACCCGCCCACCGGTTAACAGATATTGTAGATGCAATGATCGCGATATTAAAAAGAAAAAAACCTGGTGAGGTTGTTCCATGGTATAAGGACTATGCCGGGGATACCCTATACAGTAAGAATGAATCAGGCAACTTTGTCCATATAACGGGATTTGGCTTTACTGAGAAAAATAAAAAAGTCTATTTAACATGCGCGCCTCAGAACTGGAACAGGGAAAAGGTTATAGATTATCTTGAGCAGACTATCAGCAATCCCAAATCCCCCTTACGGGATTATATCGATTATTCCACTGATAAGTTTGACATTGAATTAATCAGTAAAAAAGGTCAGAAATTTACAGTGGAGAGTGCAAAAGAGTTACTGAATAAAAAGAACAATGAAACTGTTGTTATGAATGTAATCACATCTGAAGGAAGACTTATAAATACTGATAGCATTTCAATTATTAAAAGATTTCTTGTTGTAAGAAAAGAGCACCTTGTTGAAAGATTTAAAAGGCTTTCAAAACTGGAAAAAGAAAAAATTGACAAAAATTCTGAATTGATACGTTTTATTGAGGAAAAATGGAACCAGAAAGTCATTACCATTAAGAATAAACAGGATTTTGAAAAAAAATTAAAAACTGCAAAGTTTGTTTATTATGAATGGTTATCTTCAATACCTGTGTACAGGATGACAAAGCAGGAAGTAGAGAAATCTAAAATGGCTATTGCTGAAGCAAAGAAGCAGTTCAAAATGTATAAGGAATTATATACTGAAAGTCCTAAACTTAATAAGTTTATAATAAATGAAATCACAGAATTGAAAAATAAATGGGACCACAATGACAACTAAAAAAAATAAACGAAACTTTAGAAAACTTTCAAACGTAGAGCATGTACGTCTCAGAACCGGTATGTGGCTGGGACAGAACTCCATGTCTGTTTACACTCAGCACTTTTTTGTTCCTGATAAAAAAGGGGAAAACTATACAATCAAACACGAAGAGATTCAAGAGATTCCGGCCAAGCTGAAATGTCTTGATGAGGCATGCATGAATTGTGTTGATGAATATATTCGCAATCAGAATGACAAAACAATACCAAAATCTAAAAAAATGAATACCTTGACCGTGGTACTATCAAATAACCGGAAAAGAGTGACAATAGCAGATAATGGCAGGGGTATACCGGAAAAAAATGCAGAAGGTGTTTTCCTGCATCTCATGTATGGTGAAAACTTTGATGATAAGCTTAAGGAAGACCATATTGCCGGACAAAACGGTGTTGGTGTTTCTCTTGTTAGAATTGTGTCTTCATATTTTATGGTTGAAACAAACAATGATGGAAAATCCTATAAAAAACTTTTTACCGTAGCTGATGAATTCAAAAAAAAATTGAAAGACCTCAAGTACAGTGATGAAGATATAGCAAAGATATGTCTTCATTTTGATGAGCATGGAGAAATTACTACATATAATGATATTAATGAGAAGCACCGGAATACGCTGGAACAGGTCATGAAAAAGACGAAAATGACTAAAACAGTAAAAAAATGCTTACCAAAGGAACATGGCACAACCGTTATTTTTGAGCTTAATGATGAATTTTTTGATGGTTTCGATGTGAGCTTTGATGTAGAACTAATGTCACAATTTTTACAGGACATCGCTATGACCAATCCCGGGCTCACTGTGACATTTAAGCATAAGAGTTCTAAAAAGAATTATTTTTTCAAAAAAGGCCTTGAAGATATTCTAAAACTGTCCGGGATTAATCATCATAAATTCACATACACCAGTAAAGCAGAAGGATTACAATTAAACATACAATCTTTTGTTATTGAAGACAACAACAGGTCACTATCATGGGTCAATTCCAACTTCGCGAGTCTTGGAGGAAGCCCTTTTGAGTATTTAGAAAACAGGATTTGTGATGAAATTAGAAAAAAGCCTTCAATTATTGCCTTTGAGAAAAAATTGAAGACCACGGCAACACGGAATGATGTAAGAAACTGTTTTCACCTGTTTAATAACTGGCATATGCTGAATCCCAGGTTTAAGTCCCAGGATAAATCTTATTTGATTAATAATTTAAATGAAGAGATTAGAGAGGCAGTGGACTTAAACCTGGACAAACTTATCCGGAAACTGGATTTAGTAAATGCCATTAAAGGGCAAATGGAAAAACGGGCCAGGATTAAAGAAATTGATGACGCAGCAAAGAACCTTAGAAAAACCGCCAGAATAAAGATTGCCAAACTGATTCCTGCAACCGGGAAAAACAATGAGCCCGGGAGAACACTGTTTATTGCAGAGGGAGATTCTGCTATTGCGGGACTTCGTCCAGCCAGGAATCCATTGAAACACGCGCTCTTTCCTCTAAGGGGAAAGCCGCTAAATGTTATGGGAATGCCAATTGCTAAAGCAATGAAAAATGAGGAAATAAAAAACATTATATCCATTGTCGATTTGCCTTTAGATGGAAAAGTTAAAAGTATTGACCAGCTTAACTATGAAAGGATTTCTATTATTACTGACGCGGATTTTGATGGATATGCAATTCGAAGTCTTATATTTTCATTCTTTTTTGAATACTGGCCGGAGCTTTTCCAGCTGGGATTTATCTATTATTCTTCAGCCCCCCTTTATGAGGTGGATGTTAAACTTAATAGTAAAAATTCTAAAATTGAAACCATTTACTGTGTTGATGATGATGAATATATGTCTCTTGAAAGGAAATTAAAAAAGCAAGGTGGAGAGATAGTGAGAAAAAAGCGGAATAAGGGATTAGGCGAGACAAGTAAAGCTGCAATGAAATATACTGTGGAAAATTGTCTTACAAAAGTCACTGTTGACGATATCAAGAAAGCCCGTAAAACACAGAGACTCTGGTTCCATAAGGATAATGCTGGGGATAGACGAAAAACTATATCTGAATATTCGCATCTGTTTCTGGATGATTGATTTATTTCATAGCTGCCTTCTTAATATTTTTCTCTGTATTTTGAAGGAGTCATACCCTTTTCACTTTTAAAGACCCTGTTGAATGTAGCAAGGTTTTCAAAACCGGTAGAAAAGGCTATGTCAATAATACTATCATCACTTTCTATAAGTTTAGCCGAAGCATCCTCTATTCGTAGAGAATTAATAAACTCATTTATTTTTTTCCCGGTATATTCATTGAAGAGACTGCTGAAATAATTGGGATTCATATCAATAGCAGCTGCCAGTCCCTCTCTGGATAAATCGGAGGTAAAATTTTCTTTCATAAAACTTATCACACTATCCAGTTTTTCCCTGGAGGAATCAGTGATAGTTACAGTTTTATCACTCTGTATTTTTGACGTATTTAGTTGTTTGTATAGTTTATTGATTTTCAGCCTTTTTTTTCTTGAATCAAATGCTTCGTAAATTATTGCCGCTAAAAGAAAAAACAGGAACTGGTACATGTTTGCAAACCTGGGATAATAAAAATCAAAAAAAGGAATAAAGATCTGAAAGAACAGACTTACAATAGTCATACATATGCCGGTTACAATCAATCCAAGAAGCGTGTTATTAGATTTTACCTGGTGTAATTTATATAAAAGATAGATCAAATAACCGATGAAAATAATCACAGAAAGACTTAGAGCAATTGTTTGTATAATAAATTTACCTGCAATAAAATAAAATAATAATGAAAAAAGCAATACTGTTGCAACTGCTAACCTGTTTATATAAGAAAGAAAAATACCATATAATGCCTGGATGACATATAATACATATAATAATTGCAGTGGTATACATGAAAAAAAGAAGGTAACAAGAATTGTAAGGTTTATCTTTTCGAGTTTTAGAAAAAGAATAGACAATAATGCCATACAGTAAAGAAGCCCGGATAAAAAAATAAGCCTGGTTCTTGTTCTTTTGTCAATAAAAAAGTTTATGAGCTCCATTACAATAAAACAGAAAAAAATTATTATCATGCCAATAAGGCCATAGTAGTATAGAAAATTGTTTCTAAATTGTAGTGATTTTGATTCGGTTTCCGGTAAGATCTGAATATGAGATGAAAAGTTAACATACATCAATGGAGGTATTCCAGTGTAGACCAGTATTGTATTTTTACCCTTTTTAAATACTGGTGAATTTATGGCATAGAAACTGGGTTTACTTAAATCTATGATTTTTTTACAAACCTTTTGTCCAATGAAATGATTATTCAAATAAACAATATCTGTCATGATATCATTTCTGAGATATATGCCTGTGTATTGTGTTGGATCTTCCGTAATGGTAAATTCTCCCTTGATCCAGACATGAGTGTAGTTGTTTAATGATAACTTTCTTTTTTCTATATATACAGGTTTATCAATTTTTTCCCAGTCAGATCTTTTTGCTATTAAGTTTATTGACGGATTTTCTGAATATATTATTTCCATATTCTCTATGAGAATAGATTCATCGGTACTGCAGGAGACCAGGCTGAGACCTGTCAGAAAGTAAAAAACAATGATTATTCTGTTTATCATTTCTGCAAATTAGAAAAACATTTTATAATAATCAAATCATTTTTTACCGCTATGGAGTTTTTTATCTACGGGGTTTTTGCGTTAGCTAATCCTCACCCCCTGCTTTTTAAGACGCTCCTGAACAGTGGAAATATTGACCCTTCTACACGACACCTTATCTTTGATAGAAACAGCCGCAGCCACACCGGCACCCTGGCCCGTAACCATACAGCAAACCATCTGGCGGGTAGCGGTATGGGAAATTTTGTCACCAGCAACAGCACGGCCCGCGACCAGAAGATTCTCAACTTTTTCCGGAAGCATTATTCCATATGGAACCTGGAAATATCTGCCTGTAGTGGGCAGGTACAAAATATAATATCCGTCTAAAAACTCAGGGCAAATGCCGATTGAATCTTTGAATTTTGCCTGATTTTTAATATCATGTTCAGTAATATTGTAGGTCCCAATAATTTTTCTCGATTCTCGAATGCCCAGCTGCGTGTGAAAGTTGCGGATACGCGCGTCGGAAAAGCCGGTTTGATATTTGTTTAAAGCTTCCATGGCCAATACAGCCTGCCTTCGGCCTTCCATCTCCGCCCTGGTAAGATCGATTATATCGGTAGGATCGATATTGTCCATATGAACAGCATCCATTGAAAGAATCTCTCCTTCACCGGTAAGGCCGTCCCACAAACCAACAATAGTCCAGTCTTTTTCAAGTAAGCCGGCCTTTTTAGCTTTTTCAAAAGGATCTTTGAGGATGGCACTGGCCGACATTTCATCTTCCTTCCCTGATGTCTTTAAGTTAAAGTCTTTCATTTTGCTGGTACTGAGCATGTTTGAAGACATAAAGGGGAGAACACTAACACCGCTGCAGCTGAAATTTGTAGTCACACCATGAAGTTTGTCTTTGGGATCTTTCCGGTAATCCGCACCGGCAAAGTGGGCAACATCGGCATCACCAGTGGCATCGATAACACGTTTGGCAAGAATCGCCTGCCTGCCCGATTTACTTTCAGTAATAACACCTTCAATTGTGCTGCCGTTCATAATAGCGCCAACAGCCAGGCAATGAAGCACGGGAATAGTGCCGGACTCCAGGAGCATCGTGTCGGCAACATGTTTAAACATCTCAGTATCCAAAAGCTCATGGGTTGCTTTTCCATCTACCAGCAGCCCCTCTTTTTCAAGAATTCCCGTAACAAAGGGAATTTTTCTCATCATCTCAAAAGTATCAATACTTGCTCCCATTTCTTTTGCTTTTGTTTCAAATTCCGTACAAATGCCGCCCGCGTCAACAGTGTCGGCATAACGGTACCAGGCGATTGATCCCATATTTACCTGGGTAATAACACCGCCGAAAAAACCATACCGCTCTAAAAGAATTGTATTAACACCCTCTTTCGCGGCAGACAAAGCAGCGGCCAAACCCGATGGCCCGCTGCCAACAACCAGAACATCGGTTTCTGCCAGTACGGGGATTGATCTGGAATTTTCCCTGATCCGTTTCGTTGATTTTTCCGGCTTGGGCGGTTCAATAGCTCTGGCCTTCTCGGGAGTTGGTTTATTATCGTCCAGACCTAATACCAGTCCTGTTCCAACTGCGGCTGCCGATACCGCGGATACGGCAAGAAATTTTTTTCGTGATATTTTTTTATCTTTCATGTAAACCCCGGTAATAAAATGTTTTTTGCAAAGGTAATCAATGGTTCAATTAACTTGTAATACTCATCTGATGAGTAGTCAAGGCATCTTTCCAAAATAATAAAAAATAAATATCACCTCGCAAGGAAATGCGACTATTATTTGATATATCCCCGTATTCAGGGCTCAATTATTAAATTAGTGTAAAATACTAGCTCAATAGATCATTTATTTATAAAAAAACTTTACATAATATTTAAAACCTACACTTATATACTAAAAAACAATGAGATCATATAAGGAGATCATATGACCACCGCAAAAATAATCTACACAAAAACCGATGAAGCTCCCGCTCTCGCAACATATTCGCTGCTGCAAATTATTGAAGCCTATGTTAAGGGAACAGGAATAACCATAGAGACAAAAGATATCTCACTTGCAGGCAGAATAATAGCTGCTTTTCCGGAAAATCTCACTGAAGATCAAAAAATATCAGATCATCTTACTGAATTAGGCGAACTGACCCTGAAACCGGAAGCTAATATCATAAAACTTCCGAATATAAGCGCGTCAATTCCACAGCTTAAGGCTGCTATAAAAGAACTTCAAAGCCAGGGGTATAACATCCCTGACTATCCTGAAGAGCCGGGGGATGATAAAGAAAAAGAGATACAGGCCCGTTACGCAAAGGTTCTTGGCAGCGCGGTAAACCCCGTACTCAGGCAGGGCAACTCCGATCGCAGGGCTCCTTTATCCGTAAAGGAATACGCGAAAAAGTATCCCAAATCAATGGGGCTGCCATTACGTGAATGGAGTTCCGGTTCCAAATCTCATGTGGCTCATATGACAGGGGGGGATTTTTATGGAAATGAGAAGTCCATAGTGAGCGCGAAAGATGACATCTTGAAGGTTGAATTTTCCGGAGCAGACGGCACATCAAAAACATTAAAAGATGGTAATGAGGTTCTTAAGGATGAGATAGTGAGTGGAACCTATATGAGCAAAAAGAGCTTAAGGAAATTTTTTGCTGAGCAGATAGAGGACGCGAAAAGCAAAGACCTGTTATTTTCTCTTCATATGAAAGCAACCATGATGAAGGTCTCTGATCCCGTAATATTCGGTCATTGTGTCTCAGTTTATTATAAAGATGTTTTGGAAAAATATGAAGATGTTCTCAATGAAGTGGGTGTAAATGTAAATAATGGCATTGGCGATCTTTATTCCAAATTAGAGAAGCTGCCCGATGATAAGCGGAACGCTATAGAAAAGGATATTGAAACGCTGTATGAAAAACAGGCAGGATTGGCTATGGTTGATTCTTCCAAAGGCATAACGAATCTTCATGTACCCAGTGATATAATAATTGACGCGTCCATGCCTGTTGTAGTAAGAGATGGCGGAAAGATGTGGGGAGCGGATGACCAGCTCCATGATGTAAAGGCTGTTATTCCGGATAGGTGTTATGCTGCTATGTACCATGAAGTTATTGAAAATTGCAAAGAGCATGGGGCATTTGACAGGGCAGCACTTGGAACAGTTCCGAATGTTGGACTCATGGCACAGAAGGCAGAGGAATACGGCTCGCATCCCACAACATTTGAAGCACCGGGAAATGGAACCATTAAGATTGTTGACTCTTCAGGTGCTGTGTTAATGGAACATGACGTTGAAGAGAGCGATATCTGGCGAATGTCAAGAGTGAAGGATATCCCGGTTCAGGACTGGGTGAAGCTCGCGGTATCCAGAATGAAGGCAACGGGGGCTCCGGCAGTTTTCTGGCTTGATGAAAACCGGGCTCATGACGCGCAGCTGATAAAAAAGGTTAATATATATATTAAAGACCATGATACCGCGGGAATGGAATATCATATAATGGCGCCGGTAGACGCGATGAAATTCTCACTAGCCAGGATCAGGGATGGAAAGGATACCATCTCTGTTACCGGGAACGTGCTGCGGGATTATCTGACTGATTTATTTCCAATTATAGAATTAGGCACCAGTGCCAAGATGCTTTCGGTAGTTCCGCTCTTGAATGGCGGCGGATTATTTGAAACCGGGGCCGGCGGTTCCGCTCCAAAGCATGTACAGCAGTTTGTGAAAGAGGGCCATACCCGCTGGGATTCACTGGGTGAATACTCTGCTTTAACAGCATCATTTGAACATATTGCTGTTACTTGCGGTAATAAAAAAGCTGAAGTGTTAAAAGATACGCTTGATACGGCAATATCGGATTTTCTTGAAAATGAAAAATCACCTTCACGAAAGGCGGGTGAGCTGGATAATCGCGGCAGTAATTTTTACCTGGCTTTTTATTGGGCTAAAGCCCTTGCTGAACAGACAGAGGACTCAGAATTAAAAGATCGTTTTAAAAATGTGGCCAGTGAACTTGAAAGCAATGAATCAAAGATAGTTGAAGAACTCAATTCTGCTCAAGGCAGGGCGGTTGATATGGGAGGATATTATCATCCTGATTCGAAAATACTGGAAAAAGAGATGCGGCCAAGCGCAGCTTTTAATGCTATTATTGATAGCATGTAAGTAATCTGAAACCGGAAAAGCCCCGGGTATTTTTTGCCCGTGGCTTTTTAATGGTGATGAATCATGGAAAACATAACAAGAAAACATATACAATATAGATGGTATAAACCAAAAAATCCCATATTAAAACGATTAATAAAATATTTTTATTCAATAGAAAGTGATTCGATTATTCATTTGAAGCATAAAATATTACCTACTCATGAAGTAAGAATTTCTTTTAACTTATCAGAGGATATAATAACTCATGAAATTAATAATGTTAAATATTCAAATGGAATTTTTTCCAGCGGGATATGGAATCAACCTAAGTTGGTGAATCATAACTGTAAGCTAAATATAATAGGATTCACAATCTACCCTGGAGCAGCATACTCATTATTAAAAATACCAATATCGGAATTTTTAAACAAAATAATCAATATGGATTGTCTCATAAAAGATTTTTCATTAGAAATAGCAGAAAAAACAGGTAAAATTGAATCAGCATCAAAAAAAATAAAAGTTATTGAAGAGGAATTAATCAAGATGATTGATCCTGATTATTTTGCAGGCAAAGAAATTTTTCATGCTATGTCTTTGCTTGGTTCCAAAAATAAATTTATATCCATTAATCAATATTGCAATGAATTTGGTATTAATCAGCGCAGGCTTGAAAGAAATTTTAATAAATACATTGGAATGACTCCAAAACAATTCCAAAAATCGAACCGCTTTCAAAACATGATGGACAAGCTGATACTCAATAAATATCCCGATTTAATCGATCTGGCTTACGATAGAGGTTACTATGATCAGGCCCATTTTATTCATGACTTTAAAACATATACTGGTGAATCACCCAAACAATTTATGCTACAGTATAAACACTTAAATGATGGAATGAAAGATAAAAACGCGTCATTGGATATTGATCATTCTCTTAGTTTAAGCTCTAATTCAAATCTTTTTCTTTCAAATTAACATATCTGCGTTGTCGAATTTTTACAATACCAATACATTTATTTCCTGTATATTTATTACACAAAGATTATTTTTTAGGAAAGGAAAATATACATGAAAAAGGAACGCTTATACTATATTGAAAATCTAAGAATATTTCTAATTATATTAGTGATATTACAACATGTAGTCAGGGCTTACGGTTCAGTGGTATGGTGGTTTGTTCGGGATGACAGAGCACCGTTATTAGAACATTTTACTGCTGTTAATTCAAGTTTTTTTATGAGTTTCTTTTTTATAATCTCTTTTTATTTTATGCCGGTAAATTATGATAAAAAGGGAGTGGTTTTGTTTCACCGAATGCGTTTTTTTAAATTATTTATACCATTGAACATTTATATTTTTGTAATAATGCCTCTTATGATGTATTTTAACTACATTACTGTTAGAGTTTCTGAAACAATAGAATTTCCAAAATATTATTATTCAATATACCTGGGACTTGGCTCAACTCCATCGAATTGGAATGGACCGTCCTGGCCGGAAATAAATGCCGGACACCTCTGGTTTGTTGAGCACTTAATTATTTATGGAATACTGTATTCCCTATTCCGTTTTATAATGAAAAAGAACCAAAAATTAAATATTCAGAGATTAAAATCATTGACCTTTCCGAGAAATTCAGTGATTCTTATATTTATATTAATCCTGAGTGCTATTACATTTTTAATTCGTTTACAATATCCTCTGTATAAATGGATTGGATTTTTAGAGTTTATTCAAATCGAATTCGCTCATTTTCCTTTTTATATTTCTATGTTTTTCCTGGGAATCTGTGCTGCCCGGAATAATTGGTTTGAGCAAATACCGCGAAAGACAGGGAAATTATGGTTTACTATCGGAATTTTAGGAGCTGCCCTGGTTGCACTCCAGCCCTTAGACAGCAATTCATTTGGCGGTTGGTCGCTTATGGCTTTATTATACGCAGTATCTGAAACTTTTTCATGTATTGGGCTTATAATTGGATTATTATATTTTTTCCGTGAATATTGTAATAAGCAAGGGAATTTTCTTAAGTTACTATCTCACAATACATATATGGCTTATTTAATTCATATTCCAATCATTGCGTATTTCCAATATTTAATATTACCTGCTGATTGGAATCCATATATAAAATTCTTTTTTCTTTCAATTGTATCATTACCGGTAGTTTACGGAACTGGTTACTTGCTTGGAAAATTGCCTTATGCAAAAAAATATCTTTAATTTAATTTTCCAATGTCTCAACAGGGAAACCGGAAAGCCCCGGATTGGGGCGGTGTTTCCTGTTTGGCTGTAAAATGTAATCAGTACTTTTCTCATTCTTTAAACTCAATTGCAATCTTTGCACCATCTTCATCATCATAGGTTTTGAGGGTTCCTTTTATTTGTTTTACTAAAATTGAAATGATGTTGTAACCATATGAATCATACGTTTTTTCATTAAAATCATCAAGAGATCCATATCCATTCTCATAAATAACCAATATATAGTTACTATTTTGTAAACTCATTGAAATATGTATTGAACTTTCCTTTTCTTCTTTTGACGCGAGAATTAAAATATTTGATAAGAGCTCACCTGCAATCATTCCTAGAGGAATAGCTTTTGTAATTGGTAAAACTATACCAACAGCATCAATAGAAATTTTTATTTTTTCATTCAGTATTATATATACGTTATATATAGACCTCACAAGATTATGAAGGAATTCATTAAAATCTATTGTGGAAAGATTTTTTGATTCATACACTAAATTGT
Source organism: bacterium (assembly GCA_024224995.1). The sequence continues at coordinate 37,872 of JAAENB010000241.1, forward strand.
GTACTAAGGCCATAGAATGAATTCTTTGTTGTAACTCCTTTGCGACCATGAGGATTTTTTCGGGAGTATATTGATTTAGATCGTCTGTAAATTGAAGGCTTACCAGGCTATTTATCAGTTGCATGTTATTTTTAACTCTATGATGGACTTCCCGGATCAATAGGTCTTTTTCCTTAAGTGCTAATAACAAACCTTCTTCAGCTTTTTTCCTGGCTGCAACCTCTGATTCCAGGTTGACATTTCTTTCTTCAAGCTCCAGCATTTTTTGCTCAAGTTTGTGAATTAAAACCTCATTGTATAGTTTTAAAACCACTTCTTCATTATCAATTTTTTGATTCTTTAATGAATGTGTTTCTTGATTCATCTTACTATAAATTCCATGAATTTCATTAATAAAATTTTCCGGCTCCATTGGCTTTGTCATGAATGCGTCTGCGCCTAAACTCATTGCAAGTTTTTTATCCTTCGGATCAGTATATGTGGCTGTGTAAATAATAAATGGTATTTCTTTAAATTTCATGTTATTTTTTACTTCCTGGCAAAACGTGAATCCGTCCATGACAGGCATCAGGATATCGGATACAATCATATCAATAGTATCAATGTTGAGTTTTTTAAGAGCCTCTTTACCATTTTGTGCCTCTACAACATCATAACCATGACCTTTAAAAAGAGTACTCAATAAATATAGATTTTCTTCTATATCATCTACTATTAAAATACACTTCATATCTATATTCCTCACATTTCTTTTAGAGGGAGAGTGAAAATAAATGTAGAGCCCTCTCCTATTTTGCTTTCAACCTCAATATGGCCGCCCAATAACTTTGCAAGTTTATCGCATATGGCCAATCCAAGTCCTGTTCCCTCAGTCCTGCGGGATATTCCGTTGTCGACCTGGTGAAAAGGCAAAAAAAGTTCTTTTATATCTTTTTCTAATATACCTATTCCTGTATCAATTACTTTGAACTGAACTGCTGTTTTCTTGTTTTCAACAATAGAAATATTAAGAGTGATTTCTCCCTCATCAGTGAATTTAACCGCATTGGATAACAGGTTTAACAGAACCTGTTCTACCCGGCGTTGGTCACTTGTAATATTACCAATAGAATTTCTTATTTTTACGCTAACAGAAAGTCCTTCTTTGTCGGCAGAAGGTTTAATTGCTTCAATGACTTTTTCAATTAATTCTTTAAGATTAAAAAGATCTAAGTCAATCTCTAATTGACCAGCTTCAATTTTTGATATGTCAAGAACATCATTAATTAAAGACAATAAATGTTTTGAACTTTTTCTTACTATGCCGATTTGCTTTTTTTGTTCTTTATTTAATGGTCCGGATAATTCCTGGTCAAGAATGCCGGAAAGTCCAATAATCGAATTAAGAGGGGTTCTCAGCTCATGTGACATGGTTGCTAGAAAAGCTGATTTAAGGCGGTCAGCAGCTTCAGCTTTTTCCTTTTCACGAGCCAGGGCAGTTTCAACCTTTTTCTGTTTTTCAAGTTGAGAACTCAATCGATTATTGGCTTTAATCAGTTCTGAGCTCCTCAACTCAACAATTTCTTCCAGATGCTCCTTGTAATGGTGAATTTCTTTTTTAGCTTTTCTTCTGGAAAACATAGTTACAGAAATACAAAGTGTGACAACAGACATTACCCCAACAAATGATTGAAGATATAACAAAGAGGAATATGCTGTAATATCAGTTGATGTGTTAAAAAGATCCGTAATAAATATAATCGCGATTGAAGAAACCAGGAAAACAGCAAGAGCGGAGTAAAACCGGTCAAATCGTATTGCCAGCCACAATAATAGTGGAACAAGCAAATACTCAAGTTTTAGTTTATTATTGAATATTACTATAGACAATACTATTAAAACAATGAATATTACTGTTCCTTCAAATATTTTATTTGCCTTAATTCTGATGAAAGCTTCTTTATTGAATAATACTATCAACGGAGAAACGATTAAAATGCCGGTAGCATCTCCCAGCCACCAGGTAAACCATAACCGGTAAAATAAAGACCAGTCGTCGCCTAAAATACAATAACTTGAGACACCAATTGTTGCGCTTGCCATTGTACTGACAAGACTACCCAAAAAAATAAACATAAAAAGATTTTTTATTTTGTTAAAAGGTCTATCTCTTTTGCTGAATCGTTTTATTAAATAAGTGCCCAGTACTGCTTCAAGCGTATTCCCAATTGCTGTTGTAAAAGATGCTGAAACAAAAAAGACCGGCGCAAGCCCACTGCTTTTTAGCGATAAAATATTTGCAGCAAAAGCTCCAATAAAAATGGCGGGACTTAGTCTGTACCCTTTGAGAATGATTATACCCAGCGCGATTCCTGATGGCGGCCAAACTACAGTAGCATTACTGCTGCCAACTGCAAGACGCAATGACAATCTTGCGGTAATAAAATAAACGGCAGTTGTCAATATAAAGAAAAATATATCATATGATGTTGAATTTTTTTTTTGTTGTGTGATTTCACTCATTTCAATCTCAGCTCAATGATATATTTTGAATGTAATTACTACATGTTAAATCAACTCTTTTATAAAGTAAAGTACAATTGTGTTACGGAGTTTAAAAAAAACTGTATTGAGAGAATAGGTTTTTTAATTGACTTTTGTTCTTTTATATACTATTTCTAATAATTTTTCAGCACAGCTTTCAAAAAATCATACAAGAGTCACTGTTTGTATTTATGAAAATAGTCCTAAAATAATTATAAAAGACAACAAAGCTTCCGGGGTTTCATATTGATATTATTAAAGCAATTGCTAATACTGAAGGATGGGGTATAATATTTGAAATAGATAACTGGGATGGTTGTTTGAAAAAATTATACTATTTTAATAATGAAAGTATCCTGGTTAATTGGGTAAGGATCAAAATTTGTCAGGTTACCACATACCTCGGTGGGTATATATATCACTGTATACCAGTGTTTCTGTTTTAGGTCTAATGAGGCAATAAATTTAGACAATATATTGGACGAAGTAATGAAATCGTTAGTTCCCCTGACAGCAAATAAAGGATTACAATTATCAATAGAGAAAGATCTAGCTGCCAATATTATTCATAATGATAAAAGAAGATTTAAACAGGTCCAACAACTTGATTCCGGATTATCACGTCAATATGAAGGAACCGGGCTTGGATTATCTATAAGCTCGAAAATTATCAAAATGATGGGAGGGAAAATTTGGATAGAAAGTGTTTATGGGCATGGATCAACCTTTAGCTTCACAATACCACTTAACCTGGAGAGAAATATACCATGAAGAAAAAAATATTAATAATTGAAGATAATGAACAAAATATGTATTTATTAACTTTTTTGCTGGAAAAAAATAATTTTGAAATAATACAGGCAAGAAACGGTAAAGCCGGGATTGCTTCTGCTTTTGAAAACAAGCCTGTTTTAATTCTACTTGATATCCAATTACCGGTAATGAACGGATATGAAGTTGCGAAGAAGCTTAAAGAAAAACCTGAAACATCATCCATTCCAATTGTCGCGGTTACATCATACGCGATGGCGGGAGACAGGGAAAATGTTCTTGCTGCCGGTTGTACCGGGTATATTGAAAAACCCATTGATCCTGATACTTTTGTTGATAGAATATTGGCTTATGTGATTGAATGACTCCCGGGCTGTTTGTCCCTGGGAGTCATCTAGCAATGTTTTTACTTAACTGGCCTTGATCTCTGTATTTTCGGAAGCATCTTGAACCGAATTAATCACATCCCTGGCAAATTTCTTCGCGTTTGCAAGGTCAGTATTATTGGGATGTCCCTTCATCATATTTACCTTTTCTTCCCATTCCACATCGGAGAATCCCTTCCTTTCTTTAATGAAGTCATGGATCTCAGGGTTTAGAAAACCAGTGCAGCTAAAACTGCCCGCGTATGCTATGCCTTTGTCCATGCAGGTCTGCTGCATAAATTCAATGCCATGGATATAGTCTTCTGTCTTATGTATTGCTGCCGCGTGAGTCATAAAAATTGCCACTGTACAATTCGCTGAAATTTGAAGTTTTTCCATGAAATTTTGTGCCGGTTGACTAACCTCCGCGGCAATAATGGGAGAACCAATAAACAACACGTCATAGTTATTTAAGTTGATGCTCGCGCACTCTTTTATTGGTTTGATATGAACATCACAATCAGAAAGTTCTTCGGAAATTGCTCCGGCGATTTTAGCAGTATTTCCTGTTTGGCTGTTAAATGTAATTAGTACTTTTTTCATTTTAGAAACCTCGTATGTATTATTTATATTATCGAGATATATCTATATTGGATATATCAACTATATGCTGGAAAATTTATTCCAGAGTATCGTGAAGAACAGAAAGCAAGCGAATCAGTTCATCATGTTTTTTTTGGCCAAAATTTTTGATTAGAACAGATGTCATATTTTGAATAAATATGTCTGCTTCTTCCCTGGTTTTCTTTCCATGGTCTGTAATAAAAATACAATATGCGCGTCTGTCTGTTTCATGTTTTTTACGTTTGATAAAATCATTCTTTTCCATTGAATCAAGTATTCTGGTTATACCTGTTTTATCTTTTTCTATAATATTGGCGATTTCACTTTGCGTAAGACCATTGTTGTTGTTAATAATATTCAGTATGGCAAATTGATCCGCTGTTATATTAAAACCATTTTCCTTAAGCCTATTGTTAAGGTTATTTTTCATTTTTAGGGCAGTTTTGTTTATTAAATATCCAAGATATTTTTTTTTCATTCAGTGTTTCCTTTAATTAGTTGATATATCTAATATAATATAGTCAACTAGATTTGTCAAGTGGAAATGTGAATTTTTTTTAAAAATGTGTAATTATTTTGCAAAATCAATGACTCTTTAGTTGAGTCGTGTTTTCTTTTTGCATGCAAAAAGCTTGACAAAATCTCGTTTATGACTAAGTTTTGACAGTATTGCAGAGCAACGTAATTCCACTCTCTAGCAGTTATTTCCCTTCCGTGCTCTATTTTTCTGGTTCGCATAAAATAAATTTTTAAAGGAGATGTTATGAAAAAAAAATTCTTATGTTTCACTGTTTTTGTTTTACTGTGTTTTTCCTTAGCAAATTGCAATACGGAAAACATGAACAACAGGACAGTCCGGTCGCCTCTTATTCCAGACGATGGGCCGGTAGGTGTTTTAGATAAGGGCATATTGCAAAAAGGCAGCCGTTCTTATATGAAAATTGACGGCGAGCTCTTTCGAGAGTTAAAGCAGGGTGTTAAGAACAAAGAAGTCAAAGCTATCACTGGTTTCCCCCTTTATGGCGACAAGCCGGTTACGATTGAAGACATTGAAGAGGTAGAGACCTTTGCGGAAAAAACCGCTATTTATCATGGCAGCAAGAGAATTTTCCGTAAGCCCGATATAGTTGCAATAAAAGGAAAAATCGCTGAGAATGGCGGCTCAATATTTCTTACACTGTCTCCAAGAGGTGCCTATGGCTTTTTCAAAGATGCCAATGGTAAACCTGAGCGAAACATCAAGTACTCACCCAATAGTGTCTACAGTATGTCCAGTGATGCAGGCGAGGAGGATATTCAAGACTTGAACCTGATGAATGACATAATTGAGAATGAGGCAGGCCGGGATACTGTATCAGCTGTATCCAATAAATCTCTTACTGCTGCCAGGGGATTAAGCCAGATGGGCTATTACAGAATTGCAATAGATACAACAGAAAACTTTCTTAACAAGTTTGATGGCGATACAGAAGCGGCCGAAGACTATATTTTCGCGTTATTTGCTTATGTGAATCCTGCTTTCAACGATTTTAACGCGCATTTGTATGTAAACTATATCCGTTTGTGGCCTAATGGTAATGATGGGTATTATAGTACCGGACTGCGGTCTTTGCTCAGTGAATTTGGTTACCGGTGGAGAAATCCGGCCAATCCTGAATATAGTATTCCCCGGCATGCCTCAGTTATATTGTCACTGTTCAGGGACGGTTCGGCAGTGGGCTGGGGAGGTATAGATGTAGTATGTAACAAAACCGGGAGCGCGTCTGCATACCAGGGGTACTCTTCCCTGTACATGAATGCGATGATAGTGGCCCACGAACTTGGCCATGTTTTTGGGTCCGGCCATACATGGGATTATGATCCACCTATTGAAGAGTGCACTATCATGAGTTACTGCAATACAGAAGACAATTTCGTGTTCCATCCAAGGGTTATTGAGCTCTTCAACAGCTTGCGCTCATGGGAAAATGACAGTTGTGTACCTCTTACAAATCCTGAGCTGGATAGTTGTTCCGCGCCGGAAGTCAGTGTTACCGGCACTTTAGTAGACAGTATTTCAATAGTCTGGAATGATGCAAGAGCTGATAGTTATACTGTCTCTTATATGCCATCGGGCGCTTCCAACTGGACAATAGCTGCTTCGGGATTGACAACGTATAATTATGTTCTTTCAGATTTACCCGGGAGCACAACATACACTATCCGTGTCCAGAGTATTTGTTCTGACGGTTCAGAGTTGTCTACTACTGTAACAGCAGCAACAGGCACCTGTACCGCGCCAACAGTTACTGTAACGGATACTTTTATAGACTATCTCACAATATCCTGGGATGATGAGGGTGTTAATAATTATAATATTTTATACAAGGAAGAAGGGGCTTCCAGCTGGACAACAGCTGTTACAGGATTCACCGGAAAAACGTACCAGCTTTCCGGTTTAACCGATGAAACAACATACAATATCCGTGTTTATAGTATTTGTCCGGAGGGACAACAGCTATACACTGAAGTTACGGAAACAACAGATGAGATTAAAAATTGTATTGTTCCTGTTGTGAGTGTAACCGGCACTTCTACAACGACTATTTCTATTTCCTGGAATGATGCCGGTGCAGACACCTATAGTGTATATTCCAGGGAATCAGGCGCAAGTGATTGGGTAGCCAAAGCAATCAATATAAAATTAACCGCTTTTGAAGTTAGATATTTAGAAAAGAGTACAACATATGATATTCGGGTTATCAGTAATTGTCAGGATGGATCAACTATAAGCAGCAGTATTATTTCCGAAACAACGGATGAACTGGTGAATGGCTGTTCTGCCTCAGAACCCCGTATTGCCTACACAACCGCTAGCAGTATAGCGCTGGCATGGGATGATACAGGCACTGTAAGCCCGGACAATTATGATGTCCTGTACACTATAGCAACCCACAACAACTATGTAACTGCTGCAACAGGATTAACTGCAAAAAGTTATACGCTTAACGGACTGATTAAGAATACAACGTATTCTATTCTTCTCCGTAGTAATTGCTCAGGCGGTACACAACTGCAGGATTACGTATATGGAAGAACTGATGAAGCACAGGGAAGCTGTAGTGTGCCAACAATTAATGTGAGCGGCACTTCGGAAAGCAGTATTTCTCTGTCATGGAATAATACCGATGCTGATAGCTATACTGTATCTTACAGGGCATACGGTTCTTCCAGCTGGACAACAGCAGTTACCGGACTGACCGGTACATCTTATGTAATTAGCGGTTTAGCTGATAATACCACTTATAGCATCCGAGTTTACAGTGTTTGTTCGGACGGGTCCCAGTCCTCTTCCACAATAACAGCAACAACTGGTGAAACTCAGGTAAGCTGTACTGCACCGGAAGCCAATGTAAGCGGCACTTCGGAAAGCAGTATTTCCCTGTCATGGAGCAATACCGGTGCTGCTGATTATACTGTCGAATATAAGGTCTCAAGCGCGTCCACCTGGCAAACAGCAGCAGCAGGATTATCCACTACCGGTTATACCCTTTCAGGCTTAACCGCTAATACAACCTATAACATCAATATTTACAGTAATTGTTCCGACGGATCAAAGCCATATGACACTGTTACAGCAACGACCGATGAAGCACAGGTAAGCTGTACTGCACCGGAAGTTACTGTAACCGGCACTTCGGAAAACAGCATCTCCCTGTCATGGGACGATGAAGGCGCTAACAGTTATAGCGTCTATTACAAGACAGGCAGCGGCAGCTGGACAAATGCCGCATCAGGACTTACCACTACAAGTTATGTTATTACCGGTCTGGCTGAGAATACAACATATGATATCGTTGTGCAAAGTTTTTGTCCGGACGGAACATCTCCCTATACTATTACCGCAGCAACAACAGATGATCCGGGCGGCACCGGTTTAACGATCAATGATATTCCCGGGCAATATGTTCGAGAGCCTGCTGCCAATGGATGGCACACCGGTACCATATCACTGGCCGGAGATTCTTTGCAATGGGAAAACGAAGCGGGAGCAAGCTGGACACTAATTCCTGACCTGGAAAATGGACAGCTTCTTACAACTGATGACTGCGCCTACCCGGGAGAAAATTTTACACTGGTACTGAATCAAAATGGTGATGGAACTGTGGAGCTTACGGGTTTTGTCTTTCTTAACGAAACCTATATATTGCAGGAAGAAGAAGCTGGTGATATGAGTGCCAGCTGGTTATTTAATTATGACCTGCTCGATTCCTCCGGAGATAATGACCTCACTTCCGGAAATAATCCTGTGTTTTCTACAGACAGTGCGGAGGGAAGCTATTCTGTTGAATTCAATGGTGTTGATGATTATCTCTACACAAACTCAGGTCAATCATTTA
>JAAENB010000242.1 GCA_024224995.1 bacterium
GAGGCCCAAATGAAAAAAACAAAACTTCTGGAAACAATAAAGATCCTCAACGGAAAAATATTTTACCCGGAATATCATAACCGGAGGATGAACCGGGCGCGGGAGGAACTGTTTAACCGGGCAGATACGATCCGGTTGGAAGAGCGGATAGAGCCGCCAGCTTCAGGGCTCATCCGCTGCCGGGTTGTTTATGAAGAAGAGATAGAATCAATCGAGTATATTCCTTACGAGATCCGGAGCTTTAAAAAATTCAAGCTCATTGAAAGTGATTGTTCCTATGAATATAAATACCTTAACCGGGAAGAACTGAACCGCCTCTATGCCTTACGAAACGGAGCGGATGATATCATCATAATTAAAAACGGTCTTATTACCGACACCACTATCGCGAACCTGGCTTTCCACGACGGCTCAAACTGGCTAACCCCGGCAGCACCGCTCCTGGCGGGAACAACACGGGAACGGCTCCTTGAAGAAAAAAAAATACAGGAAGCAAACATAACACCCGGCGATTTAAAAAACTTCAGTAAAATGGCGCTGCTAAACGCCATGCTCAATTTCCATGAAATAAAAAACATTGAACTTTTAACTTGAGCCTTTAGCCTTGTCCCTCTTTTTCATGCACATATTCAACATACGCGTTTATGGCGTCGTCATTAACAAACCCATTATCCAGGGCTATCTTGCCGAATCTTACTTCCGGTATTTTCTCTTTTTGTATGGTTAAGATCTCTTCAACCTGGTCTGCGGTTAAATAACCCAGTTTTTGTAAAATTTCACCGATCTTTTCACTCATTTCAACTCCTCCGGTTTTAGCAATACTCTGAAATTGAATTAAAATAATAGTATCATATAAAAAAAGGAACGTCAATTGTATTATAAAAAAACTACGATTTATTATTTGTTGATCCTGCTTTTTACTTTTTCCCAGCTTTCGGTAATTAAAAAGCTCTCATCCATATAATCAATCATTGCTTCCAATTTAACCAGGGGAACCGCGAAAGTAATCCGGTCTGCCGGAACCATGGGCCTGGCCGAAACATCGAACATCCCAATTACGGCTCGCGGTCTTTCCGTGTCTTTTTCAAGATAGGGATATTGAATAATTGTAGCGCATCCCGCTCCAAAAGGGGTAAAGCTGCTGTGCGGTTCGGTTTGATCGTAATTTGCCAGGGTAAATAATCCCGAGAGTACATCGGGTGTGGCAAAGAATATTACCACTTCGGGGTTATCCTCTTCAGTAAGGGCGTCCCAGCGTTTGAAAATAAGCTGTTTCCCGCTCATGGGAAGGGTTTCCGTTTTGTCCATTATTTCCAGAACCATTTCCGGGGTGCGGATGTAGCGTTCCCCTTCCACCTTGTCCGGAATTCCGCAGGACAAAAAATATTCAAAATCGGGCCGGATTGTATTGGAAAAACCGAGGTATCTTTTTCCGCCGCCGCAGGAAACCGAATCGGCGGAAAAACTTAAGGAACGTCCTTTCCGGACCTTCGCGAGCTCGCCCACAAAACAATTCCACCCTTTCGCAGGAGGCGCCTCTTCTACGCCCTTATTGTCGTTGCTGTAATAAAAAGTTATGGGTAATTCTGCATTGCCGAAATATTTCTCCCATTTGTTTATAAATTCTTCTTTCAGGCCGGTTTTCATGACGGACCTCCATAAAATATGTTATTTAATCAATTGTATGAAGGTGTTTTTATTGCAGTCAAGTGCTTTTGGTGTTCATACCCCGGATTGATTAATTTATTGTAATTAATCCGGTTTTGTATTATTATTTAAGTCATGAATTTATACCCTAAAGAAGACGATGAAACAGGCAGGACATTTTATTCCATAGCGGGGAATGTTGGTGATGATGAACTGTATACCTTCACTGCGGACAACGGCTGGTACCTGTGGGAGTTTTGTGTTGACGACGGCAACTGCCCCGATGACATTTTTCGGGAAGTTGCCGGGCATTGCGCTAATTCAGGGTCCCGAACATAACCCTTTTCCTCAACCCCTTCATCTTCACTTCATAAACGATCTCACAGTTCTGTTCTTTGTCATATTTTTCACGAATAACGCTTCCGCCTTTTACAAAACCGCCGAATTCCTTTGCTACGGCAAGACCATAAGAGCCCCAGACATCGGACATGGCGCCGGCTCCCTCAAGGGGGGCGGAAGTAAACCGTTCAAGAATTCTTTTTTGCGCGTTTAATATGGCGGCCTCTTTCGCGGACTCTCTCTGCTGATGCAAATTTTGAAGCCCGCGCCGGGGCATACCTATTGAGCTTGCGCGATAGGTATCTTCATCTACCCATCCATCCGTAAGCGTCTCTGCCCTGTTTACCTGGTCCCGGTTATCCGTAGACCTGCACACGGGCCCTGCCAGGAATACCGAAGTAAGGAGCATTATTACCGCGGCAGCGGCACGCCAGTTTGGTAAACTTTTTTGGGTTATACCGGGAACAGTGAATTCATCAATGGTCTGCTCCAATTTTTCCCTGCCAATGCTTGTGAGAAGAATTTTTTCCCCGGGAGTAAAATCAATCCCCGATTCTTCAAGCGCCTGCTCCCTCTTTTCAAGCAGGATCTTTTTAAAATCCTCATCATACCTGGCCATAAGCAGCAGGGACTCAATATGGACCCGGGCTGCGCCGCGCTGCGATTCATCTGTCAGTTTTTCGTTCATCTCTTTCCTCTCTCAAAAAAGATTTATTTTTTTTGCCCGGAACTCCCTTCGTTGACATATCCTCATCGAACACCTCTTGCGCCCCCTTTGGGGGTTGGGGGGCAAGCTGGGTCACGTATTCAACGGAAGCGCGATCTCTACCTCCGAAGGCTCATGCGCCCCGGTGCATTTATCATCAGCACGATAAAACTCAAATTCCTCAAGCATAGCCAGCTTCGGCAGAATATTCTCTTCAATATCGAGCTGAAAAAATCCCGGGAACAGGTCCCTGTTGTCCATAATATAATCAAACAAAGACTGGTGTTTTGGGTCGATATCAATCCGTACGGATATCCGTTTTTCAATGCCCATGATCATATACTCAGGAAGCAGGAACGGACAAAATTCCAGGTCCGATTTGTCGGCAATATCCCGATAAATTTTTGTCTGGGGCAGGTATGTGAGCATGGAAGGAAGTACCCGCACACCCATTCCCCGGAACGTTATCATCTGGAAAAGAGACTCGCTAAAATCTTCTATTGTTTCAAAGGGGAAACCCCAGATAAAGAAGGTATCTACATACTTGATATGTTTCTTCGCCAGGGAAACAGTCTTAAGGGCGGTTGCAGAATCGAATCCCTTTTTAATAGCCTTGAGAACCCTGTCGGAACCGGATTCAATACCAAAACGGATCTCAAGGCAGCCCGAGTCGGCAAGAGCTTTGATGGCATCTTCGTTTACCAGGTCAACACGGGCAAAAACCTTGTAGCAAATATCGAGTTTTTCTTTCATAAGGAGGCGGGCAAACTCAATGGCCCGTTCCGGACCGGTAATAAAATATTCATCCTGAAAAAGAAACTGGCGAACACCGTACTCACGGTGCATGTGCACCATTTCCGCAACAATGCTTTCGGAAGACCGGGCATAGGGTTTCCATCCCCACACCGGCGAAACCGAACAAAAAGTACAGGGATACGGACATCCCCTGCTTCCCAAAATATTGTGTCCCTGGTAGCGTTTAAAATCAACGATATCATACGAAGGACGGGGCATGGCATCGAGAGCCGCGATCCGCTGGGCTGCCGGGTTTTGTATAATCTCCCCATCCCGCCGGTAAAAAATACTCGGCACGGTTTCAAGAGAAGTTCCCTCAAGCAGCGCCCGCACCAACAGGGGAACGCTTGCTTCACCTTCGCCGCGGTGGACAACATCCAGCTCCGGCACCCGCTCCAGGATCTCCCGCTCAATGCTCATTGGACCAATGCCGCCCAGGAGAAATATACTGTCCGGGTAGGCTTGCTTTAGCGCGGGCATTGCGTGCAGTATAAAGGGCAAAAGGTTTGCCATACAGCTGAGTCCGATTATGGGAGCCGGGTCCCGGATAAAATCGCATAAGGCTTCGGGCTCGAAAACATCTTCTCCCTCAATAAGCTGGTAATCCCGGAAGTCAACGTCCAGTCCGGCTTCTTTTAAAACAGAAATTAGATACAGCGGCCCCAGGGTAAGCTGGTTCTGGCGCCGAACCATCCCGTCCAGGTACCGGACGTAATACATATTGCAATTTACCAGTGTTATATCCATTTATTCTCCTCTCTCAAGAAACTAAATTTTGCTTGTGCGCGGGCGTAGAAGCATGGGCTCTTTGGATTGCTGCGGAACTCCCTCCGGTCAAACAGTCCTCACAACCCAAAGAGCCCATACTTCTACGCCAGATGCAGCCCGCAGTACTATTTAGTCTCTGATCTATA
>JAAENB010000243.1 GCA_024224995.1 bacterium
AGGATGCTCCGGCCCGGGGGTGGGTGCTGAGAGACGTTGCAGTGCAACGCCTTTACTGGCTGGTTTCTGACCAGGGCTATGGAGATTCCGGGAAGGGGCGCGACCCTGCGAGGGGATTCGGTACGTGTACGGGCACGGCGCGCCGTGCCCGTACGCGGTGTTTATTCGGTTATTACCCCTCTGTGGTGTTGGCCCTGGATAAAATCTCCGGGAAAAGGCCCGTAAAGACGTTGCACTGCAACGTCTCAAAAACCAAACCCCGGGCAATGTCCCCTCGCAGGGGTCGCACCCCGGAAACCGGCCCTGTTTAAAAAGAGTTTCTTGAGAGGTGAATAATGAAAAAATATTGTACATTGGCAATTGAACAGGACCCGGCTCTTAATCCTGATCAATATTTTAATGAAACCTTGCGGCATCACGGAAAAACCTGGTTTACAACAAAAAGATTCTATTATAGATTAGATTTCTCATGAATGAACTCCTGCAAAATCCCAATCATACTAAAATTGATTTTCATAATCATTCGACTTATTCTGACGGTGATCATGAGATTGAAAAAATCTGCGAACTTAAATATTTTTTAGATGTTCTCTGTATTACAAACCACTTTCCTGATTACCCTGAGAGCTTTTATCGAAGTAAAGAATTTCAGACAAAATATTATAAGAATAAATCAGAAAATCTTCCTGAATTAATCGTCGGGATGGAATATCGATTAGAAAACAATAATGAACTCTTAATTTTTGGTGAGAAAGCGATTCTAAACC
>JAAENB010000244.1 GCA_024224995.1 bacterium
CCTTACTTAAGCTCTTTACTCGACATTTCAAGCACATTCCGCGCGACAATGAGGTGCTGAATTTGTCCGGTCCCTTCAAAAATATCCATGATCTTGCTGTCGCGCATCCATTTTTCCGGTAAATGGTCCCGGGAAAAACCTAAGGGGCCCAGGAGCTCACAGCACTTCTGGGTAATATAAGTTCCATCCCGCCCGGCCTTTGCCTTTGCCATTGAGGCCTCAAGATTATTAAACTCTTCATTGTCGGCCATCCACGCGGCCCGCCAGGTAAGGAGCCTCATTGCTTCCAGGTTTGCTTCCATGAGATAATATTCTTTTTCCCTGCTATTTATGTTATTGGGATTTCTGCTGTAATCGAGCTCTGCGCTGTTTTCTTCCATTTTTTCCCTGGTAAAATCAAGCGCGGCCCTGGCGATACCTAAAGCCATTGACGCGACTAAAGGCCTGGTATTGTCAAAGGTTTTCATTACCCCTTTGAACCCTTCTGTTGTTTTTTGTACTTCAGGGCTTCCCAGGATATTATCTTTTGGGATTCTGCATTCATCGAGAACAAAGGTCCCCGTATCGGATGCCCGTATACCAAGTTTATGTTCCAGTTTTTCCAGCTTAAAACCGGGAATATCTTTCTCCACGACAAAGGATTTTATTCCTCCCTTGCCGGCGCTTTTGTCGACCGTTGCCCAGACAACAACGACATCACAGCGGTCGGCACAGGTGACAAATATCTTCTCACCGTTCAAGACCCACTCATCACCCTCAAGACGGGCTGTTGTGGTAATAGAGCCCGAATCGGACCCGGATCCCGGCTCGGTGATTGCCATGGCAGCCCATTTATTTCCAAACCGCTCCAGCTGTTCATCCGTGGCAACAGCTGATATTGCCGCGTTGCCTAAACCCGCGTTAGGTAAAGAAAGCAGCAGTCCGGCATCTCCCCAGCACATCTCTTCAATTGTTACTACTGTTGCCAGGTTAACCCCTTTTTTAGAGGCCGCCTTTTTATCGCCCTTTTTTTCTTCTGTTTCTTCACTTTTTTTCTTTTTAGGCCGTCCCATGACCTGTATTCCACGGAACATATCGAGTTCTTTTGGATATTCATGTTCAGCTTCATCATATTTTCGCGCAACAGGGCGCAACACCCCATTTGCCAGGCTATTCATATTTGTTTTTACTCTTTCAAGATATTCGGGAATTTCAAGTGAAATCATTGTTTTACTCCTTTTTGTTATTCCCTGGTAGCTATATACCAGGGAGCAGGTTAATGGTCAATCATAAATAAACTCAAAAGCATTTTTTTTGTATACAAAAAGCTACATAAGTTTACACAATAGCCATTCCTTCAAGAATAGCAATCCCTCTTCCGTTTCGGTAATACCGCTCCACAGAATGGTCCCGTATATAACCATGACCGCCAAGAACCTGTACACCAAAGTCGGTAACTTTCATGGTCATTTCCCCGGCATAGAGTTTGGCCAGGTAGGACTCCCGTTTCGCGTCCTTCCCTGCCTCCAGGGCCGATGCCGCTTTCCAGGTTAGCAGTCTCATTGAGTCTACCTCGTACGCCATTTCCGCTATCATAAAAGCGACAGCCTGCCTGCTGCCGATCGCTTCCCCAAACTGGGTTCTCTCACGGGCATAGTCTTTCGCGTAATCAAATGACGCGCGGGAGACCCCGGTACCAATTGCCGACAGGGCTATCCTGGTTTTCCGGATTATTTTTTCATAGTCACACCCGGTATCTCCCCCAAGACGGTCTGCTGCCGGGACCTCGCAATTTTCGAGTAAAATCTCATAGCTATCGAGTGAATAAAGCCCCAGGTTTTTCTCCTTTTTAAGAATCGTTAGACCGGGATTATCCCGGGCGACAATGAACAAATTATTATTCCCTTCAAGAGCTGCTGCTGCCAGGATGTGCCCTGATTGTTCAGCAAGAGGGACAAAACACTTTTTCCCGTTAAGGATATACGAACCATTTTGTTTAATTGCTGTTGTTTGTAAATCAATGGGGTCAAAACTAAAATTCGGC
>JAAENB010000245.1 GCA_024224995.1 bacterium
AACGTTTATCCATATTTTCCAGGAGCAGGTGGAAAAGACCCCCGACAATATCGCGGTTGTCTATGGGGATACCGGGCTGACCTACAGGGAGGTCAATGATAGGGCGAACATGGTTGCCCATTACCTGATTGAAAATTACTCCATAAAGCCGGATGATTTTGTCGGGATTATTATGGATCGGTCCGAGAAACTTCTGATAAGCATTCTGGGGGTGTTTAAAGCCGGGGGGGCATATACTCCGGTTGATCCTGCCTACCCGGTTGATAGGAAACTCTATATTCTTGAGGATTCAGACCTGAAAGTCGTGATAGGCGATAAAAAATCATTGGATATTATTAATGATAATATGAGGGATCTTTTCATCGATATTGATGATATACAGGAAAAGGACCTTAACAGGGAAAATCCTGTAATAAGGGCAAAACCGGAGGATCTCGCCTATGTAATCTATACCTCCGGCTCCACCGGGAAACCCAAGGGGGCAATGGTTGAACATATCGGGATGATGAACCATATCAGCGCCAAGATTGATCTATTGAATGT
>JAAENB010000246.1 GCA_024224995.1 bacterium
CTGACGTATTTTTTCCCTGTTCGACAGGGTCCGCACTCTCAAGAAACTCTTTTTAAATAGGGCCTGTTTTCGGGGGTGCGACCCCTGCGAGGGGATGTTGCCCGGGGTCGGTACCTTGAAAGCGACGTGACGTCACGTCGCTTTCAGAAAGAATCTTCGGCTGATTCTCCCCGGAACCTGTACAGAAACAGACTCCGGTATCAACACAGTTTCTTCCATATTTTTCCCGGCCAGGCCGCTGTCTGAGCGGAGCCGAAGACCAGGGTCGGCGCGTTAATTTGTTGATTCAGAATCCATCTTCAGTTCAAAGGAAGTATACGCGGCAACATTCTTTTCAAGATCCGCAGCAACCACATTGAAATAGTAGGCTTTGGTACTATCAACAAGGATTTTACCTGCCAGAGTGGTTGCGGTACCCCAGTCACTGTTGAGTGGGGTTAAGCCGACACTGATAATTTTTTTTGCGGTACTCACAGAATCCGGACAATCCGAAATAAAAACATTATATCTTATATTATTTGAATCCATAGCGGAATCGGCGTATACTGCTTTATCCCATGAGACCTTGTACTGAAGAAGAAGTCCGGTAGAACTTCCAACATCCAGTTCTTTTATTATAGTAATCCCATTGGTAGAAGATGTTAAACTCAGGTCTTTTATATTGAGAGCACGAACATCAATCGTTTTTGACGGAATAGAGATAATACCGCTCTCTTCATCAATATCATCAACATCTCCCGCGTCATTAAAAACAAAACCATCGGAATCGGAATCCCATTTATCATCAATAATAGCGTCGCCTGAAGCACTATGATAAAGATCCTCACGGCAGGAAGGAATAAGGGCAATAAGTAAAGAAAGAAATAAAACAAAAATAATACTTTTTTTCACAACAGTCTCCTTGGTAAAAATAATCTCTTATTTATAAAAATGAACCTGCTCGCCAAAAGCCGGACAGGTGATTACCAGGGCGTCTGTTGGGGGGAAACTACCAGACACCGAATCATAGTAGTAAAACAATAGAGCTAAATCAAGTCAAGTTTTTTTTATCAATTTACAAAAAAATAAACAAAAACATCCTTTATGAGCATTTATTTAATCAATTTACCGGTTTTATAGTCTTTTCCGCGACTTTTACAAAAAAAATAATAGTCAACCTGAACTATTATGCATAAATTAGTATATAAAATTACTTGAATTATTAATAATGCTGAGTTATATTATAACCGGAGAGTTTGCGGAATTGCACGGAAGCGATAGATCCTCAAAGGAGGAGGAATGGGAACAGAAATGGAATCAACGGAAAACGATCAAATTAACGGGGAAGCAGCAGAAACGATAGAAACTCCCGAAGCTGTTGAGGGTGCTGAGGCTCCCAAACACCACCGGAAAAAATTCCGGATATCTATCCGGAATAAACTGTTATTCATTATTTCACTGATTATAGTAGTCTCTCTTTCAACAATGATCATTCTTGCGTCCTACTCCTTCCGGAAAGACAGCTCAGTGCAAATTAACAGCAACAACCTGAGGATTGCGCAGGTTACGGCTCTCAAAGTAGAAACCGATTTTAAGTCATTAATAAAACTGGCGAATTTCATTTCAACCCGGCTTGTAGAAGAGAGCCGGAAACGGGCAACAAAAGCAGATATCGACATACTGGCAAAGAACTTCTTTCAAGACAACCGGGACATAGTCTACATTGGTATTGCCAAAAAGGGAGGCGGCGGAGGCCTGGCAGTACAGGAGAGCATCACCAATAAAAAATTCCTCAAGGAAAAAGGAATAGCGGGAAAAACCATCACAACAGCGGTTTCCATGGAAAAAGACGCTTTTAAGAAAAGTTTCAACATGGAACAGGTAGTGAATAATGTATCTCCTCACTTAAAAATACCGACAATCGGGATTAGTATCCCCTATATAAAAAAAAGTGAAATATCCGCGTCCTCTATCCTGATAGTCTTCATCAGTATGGACCGTTTTAACCAGGCAGTGGCGTCCCAGGGAGGAATTACCAAAACCGCCATCGTAAACAGTGAGGGCTACCTGCTGGCGCATGAAGACAAATCAATGGTAATTTCCAAGCCCAATCTCCGAAGAGAAATTCCCCTGGTAGAAATGATGATGACAAGCCAGTCCGACAACGGGAATAAGCAATACAAAGACAACAAAGGAGTATCGTACCTGGGCTCTTTTAAAAAAATAAAATTTGCCAATATTGGCGTAATTACTTTTGCAGAGGTAGACAGGGCTTTTGAAGCGGTCTATCGTCTTCAGAAACAAAATATTCTTCTCACGATTATTGTTCTGAGCCTGGCACTCCTCATTGTCTATTATTTTGCCAGGGGACTTACCACCCCTATCAAGCGGCTGGTATCGGCAACCAGGGAGATTGAACAGGGCGAATTTGAAGTCGAGTTCGATGATAAAAAGATGCCGGGAGATGAGATTGGTCTTTTGATGCGGTCTTTCAGGGACATGGGCCAGGGCCTGGCGGAAAGAGAAAAGATGAAAGACGCCCTGGGAAAATTCGTTAACCCGGAAATAGCAAGAATGGCCATGGAGGGAGAAATTGAACTGGGAGGAGAGCGGAAGGAAGTTGCTATCTTTTTCTCGGATATACGCTCATTTACCGCCATCTCCGAAAACCTGGAACCGGAAGAAGTGGTGGAATTCCTCAACCAGTATATGACCCGAATGGTGGATTGTGTGGACCAGACCAATGGCGTTGTTGATAAATTTATTGGAGACGCCGTTATGGCAGTCTGGGGAGCACCGGTATCCCACGGCAATGACACGGAAAACGCCATCAACGGTTCCCTGATGATGCGAAAATCACTCATGGAATTTAATGTGGGAAGAGGCGGGCCCAAAAAGCCGATAATTAAAATAGGCTCCGGCATCAATACAGGGGCGGTTCTGGCAGGGCAGATCGGTTCCGACAATAAAATGGAATACAC
The DNA here is from genome assembly GCA_024224995.1 of bacterium. The sequence continues at coordinate 2,961 of JAAENB010000246.1, forward strand.
CGTAATTGGTGATGCCGTTAACCTGGCTTCCCGGATAGAGGCTTTAAACAAACCCTTTGGAACCGACGTACTTATTTCACAGGATTCATATAACCTGGTAGAAGGAATATATTATGTGGAAAAGATGCAGGCCATAAAAGTAAAAGGAAAAAAAGAACCCCAGCAAATATACGCCGTTCTGGGACGCAAAGATGATCCTGAGAGTCCCACCACCCTTGCCCAGGTAAGGGAGCTGCTGGGAATTGAACATGTAGACCTGAACGAAGTAGATGTGGACGCGAAAGAAGAAAAATTTGAGATTCTTGACGATACGAAAAAAGAAAAAGGAAAAGAGTAAATAAAAAAATAGAGTAAACCATGAAATTATTCAGTTTTATAAATATGGATGTGATTTTCACCTCCGTGATAATTACCGTAACGGCTTCCGCCTCTACTATACTATACCAGGATTTTACCAAAAAAATAGAGCACTCGGGAACAAAGCAAATAGGAACCATTACGTTTAAAAAGAAAATTGCCGAAAGAAAATATTCGGGCAGGATGATATGGGAACCCGTAACCCAGAGCGCGCCCCTGTATAATTACGACTCCATTAGAACAGAAGAAGATTCCGTCTCAATTGTCAAACTCAATGACGGCTCAGAAATAGAACTCGATGAAAACACCCTCATAGTACTCAACATGACCGACAAAGGCTCTTCCATTGATTTTTCCAAGGGAGCAATATTTGCCAAAAAGACAGCGGGAAAAGCTCTGAGTATACAGGCTTCGGGAACAACCATTGCTATTGACAAAGGAGATGTGAACCTGTCAAAACAAAAGGACGCCTCACTGAACCTGAATGTAGCCTCGGGAATGGCACAGGTAAAAAGCGGCAATGTAACCAAACAGGTGGCTACCAACCAGGTCGCCTCCATCAGCAAAAAAGGGGCTGAGGTAAAAAAGAATACCCTCATACTAAAATCACCGGGAACGAGTCAATATTTCCTTTCCTTCGCGCAAAAGAAAAACATCTCATTTTCATGGGATATGGAAAAAAAAGAAAAGATCTACCTGGAAATATCATCAAGCAGGTCATTCGGCACCCTTGCACACCGGTCTTCTCCGGGAGGAACATCCCGTACCGTCTCTCTTAATGCCGGAAAATATTACTGGCGGGTTCGCAGCGCAAAAGGAGCACAGAGCGAAACACGCAGATTCTCCATACAAAAGGACAAAGTGGCCTACCCTATTGCTCCCGCCCGGAACGCGGAATTTGCCTTTGTAGCAGCCAGGCCCATGATCAGCTTTAAATGGACGGCAGGAGAACTGGCGTCGTCATATACGGTAGAAATAGCAACGGACCCGAATTTTAAGAATATCACCAAAACACTCAGAAGCAGGTTTCCCGGCATATCCACGGACCAGGTCGATGCCGGAGTCTACTACTGGCGGGTAAAGAACAGTTATGCCTTTGGCGGGCTTCTCGCGGAAAACGCCGGCCCCGCAAGTAAATTCAAAATTCTTAAAAAGAAAACTATCACCCCGCCGGTTCTTATTTATCCCGCCAATAATGAAAAGATCAGCTCTCTTCTCTTTAAGTCGGGAAATAAGCTGGTATTTAACTGGAAATTAAGTGATGACATACGGGAATACCGCTTCTTACTGGCCAGGGAAAAAACCTTTAAAGAGCCCCTGGTAAACTCCGCTACCAGGAATAATTACTTCCCCCTTTCCGGGGAACTTCAACCCGGGACTTATTATTGGAAAGTATCGGGAGTTGCCCCGGATGGATCAGCAGTGCCGCCCGCCAGACCACGAAAGCTGCAGATAAGCAGCTTTGAAAAGATCGTGACCATAACTCCTGCCAATAAAGCAGGAATCAGTCCCTTCAGTGACCAGGGAAGGGTCAGTTTCACCTGGAAAGATCCAAACAGGGGCAGTTCGTACCTCCTTGAAATCGCGTCCGACAATAAGTTCACAAAGATACTCCATTCGGTACCGGCTCCCGGCACAACAGTAACGGTTAAAAACCTGAAAGGAGGAAAATTCTTCTGGCGGGTATCTCTAACGGATAAGAAAAAAACGAGGTTGATAACAAGTAATATCGCGTCCGCTTCAATGAAAGGGCTTCTCGCAGACCCGGAAATAATAGCTCCCGCAAGCGGCGGCATAGTAGATATGACTCATAAAGACAATGTGGCCTTTTCCTGGAAAAAAGTCCCTGAAGCGACCCATTACCGGTTTAGACTCTTCCAGGTAAAAGGGGGCGGCAGAACACAGGTACTTGAAAAGGAAGTGCAATCAACCAACATCAACTTCACAAACTTGAGACACTTTGATGTTGGCGATTTTCATTGGGAGATCCAGGCGCTCCAATATACCGGGAATAAATTGACCAGTAAGAGCAATTCGAAAAAAAATCTCTTCACGATAAAACTGGAGGTGGAAATAGGCGCTCCCGAGTTTACTCCTACGGATATATACATCGAATAAATCCGGGTTACTTTTAAGCAGGATACCCAGAATGAGATAGGAATAATATACGAAACAGTTTTATGAAAAGATTAAGAATTACACGATCCACATTTTTAGTACCGTTGCTGTTGCTGGCGGCAGTGCTCATGCTAGAGCTGATTCCCGGTTTACAAACCGAACTGGGGGCAAAGGCACGCCCTACAAAAAAGGCAACCATCAGGTGGAAGCGGGTTCCCCGGGCAACGGCCTACCTGGTTGAAATAAAAAACGCGGGCGGCAGGATTGTTCTTAAAAAAGAGACAAAACGGCCTATTCTCAAGTTTGTCCTTCCCCAGGGACGGTACAAGGTACGGCTTTCATCACTCAATAAATTTTATAAACCGGCAGGAAAAACCCCCTGGTTTGCCATCAAAATACGAAAGGCATTTATTCCCCGGTACAATTCAATTTCCGTTAAACAGTTAAGACACGGCCAGGGCAAAACCAGGATTACCGTCTATGGAGACAACTTCCTTAAGGGATGCAGGGTATACCTGCGCTCTGCCGGAGATACGGGCGAACAAGTTCATGAATATTCGGATGTTTCCGTGGAATCACTCAAACGGATTGTTTTCACGCTCTCCCCGGATGAATTTGTCGGCGGTTCTTATAATATCACCCTTACGAACCCGGGAAACAGGTCCGGGGAGGGAAAAAACGTGCTTGAAATTGTCCCGGCTCCAATCTATTCCTCGGTATCTCCGTCAATAATAGATACGCGGAGCAAGGAAAAAGGAATAAGCATTTCAGGAGACCGGTTCTCTAAAGGATGTACGTTCACAATTGAAAAAGACGGAAAAAAGATTACGCCGAAAAATATAACCCGGGTATCGAAAAACGAAATTACCGGCAGCATCTCTCCGGCGGAATTAGGAAAGGGAAGCTGTTCCATAACCATTACCAATCCCTACAATCTTTCGGTTACGGCGAAAAATGTTATCACCATTAAGACAAAAAAGGTACCAACGCTTTTCATTGGTATTGCTCCAATGTACAGTCTTCTTTTCTCTGACTGGAGCAATACTCTGGATAACGATTTCACCGGCGGGAAACTGTATTTCGGCTATTCGCTCAAGCGATTTGCAATAATAAAAGCAATCCCTGTTCTGGGCAGCATGGGACTTGAAACGGAATTTGACCTGGTCTACTACCCATCCAAAAGCTCCACTTCCGTAACAAGTACTCTTCTGACCTATTCCCTGGGACTGGGGATCTTTTACCGGGAAAATTGGGGACTGCCGGTCGATTTCATTCTGCGCGGCGGCGGCGGGCTTACCATGTCATCGCTTAATACAACAATTTCCAATGTTCAAGTTTCAGCCACCAGTACCGACCCCTTTTTCTACTTTGGCGCTGCCGTGAGCTACGAGGTCTTCGATCCCTTCTTTGTTGAAGCAGGGGCTAATTTTAAAAATATTACCTATTACGGAAGCAACCTCATGACCCTGCAAATATTTTTAAAGTTGGGAGTACAATTTTAATAACTCTGTAATGAATATTCAACTAAAAATACTAATCCTGCTTCAACTGTTTATACTGCTTCTCCTCTCTCCGGACAGGTCTTTTGGCGCTGAACGCGTCACAATCCACGGAGAGTATTTTGACGCTCAGGAAGTAGTCCCGGGCGGAGAGAATCAAACTCATGTACGGCTTTTGCAAGACGCGCGGATTACCGGTTCCAAAAATTCAATTTACATGGTTCTTCATAAAACCGAAGCCTATTTAAAAAAACTATACCCGGTGATTAAAAGAGAATTCTACCGGGGACGATTATCATACCAGGACTTTTTAAAGACCCCATACGCTTTTGACTGTACCCTGGATAATAAATCCGGAGCCCTGACCCTGTTTACGGCGAAAGCGGGAACCCGTCTCATGGGGCAGGACATACCCGAAGGGGTAAGTGTTGCCTGTGAGAATAACCGTCTTGCCTGGTTAATAGACAAGGAAATTGAAATAAAAAGTCTCTCGTTAAAAAAATACACCGGGAACCGGGTTATACCCTTTGCCGGGAAAAAATTCAACACTGCCGGCAAGGGCATGCGCAAACGTCTGTATATTGGCCCCAAAACAATTGAAGGATTTCTCGCGGAAACTCCGCTTAAAGCGCATGGGTGCAAATGGACAAACGCAAAAAGTACCGATCTGTACGGCATACGCTTTAACAAAAACCTGGATATTATTGCGGCACGGCTTTACTCCGGAACAATGCACGGTTTTTCCGGAAACTATACCTACTTCCTATGGGAAGCGGCAGGGAGTGGTATGCCCGGGATACAATCCATCCGGAATACCAGCGGGAATATATACTATGGCTACTCCGAAAAACACCGGAAAAACCTGGTACACCGCCCAATTACCTGGAACAGGATAAAACTAAAGACCGGGGATACCCTGGATATAGATCTAAAAGCCTTCTCTGCTCCCGAAGACAGTATTCCGGTATACACCCTGACCCTGCCCGGCCCCAGGGCACTTCCTCTTTTTGCCGGTTCAAAGTATTATCATATTTCCACGAAAGAAGAAAACATTCGTTTTTATAAAAACCGTATGCCCTTTTCATTTACTATTGCCAAAAAGCACACGTTCAAAACAGGCAAACGGTCCCGAACGTTCAAGGCCCGGTCATCTCTTGAGTTTTACAATTCGGGGAAGCTAAAATCAGCGACCTTCCGGGGAATAATTCCTGTAACCTGGGGAAATAAAACCCTGCGCTTATACCATTATGTCAGCTTTTTCGAACAAGGCGGAATCCAGGAAGGGATTCTTTCCCAAAATATCAAACTGGACCTGGTGGGAAAAATCATCACAGTACCGAAAGACAGCTTTGTAGGATTTACCCAAAAGGGCTCCCTTGAAACCGTAACCATAGAAGCCAAAGACGGTTCAGCCGAATTCTATTATGTCCCCCAGGTTTCGGACTAAGTACTCATTACGTATCTCTCAAGAAACTAAATTGTGCAAGTGAGCGGGCCTGGAAGCATCCCTCTTCTAAATGCTGCGGAACTCGCTCCGCTCAAACAGTCCTCACATTTAGAAGAGGGGTACTTCCAGGCCAGATGCGGATCGCAATACTATTTAGTTTCTGACGTATTTTTTCCCCTCGCAGGGGTCGCACCCCGCTATACAGGGTCGGTCGTGTCTTAATATACCGAATAACGGAGTTGGGAATGTAAATTATGCCTACCGGGAGTGATGCCTCGGCAGGTTGTGAGGCTGGTTGAGCGGAGCGAGCTCCGAACGTTCTGCAGAGGTATTACTCCCGGTAGGCATAATTTCCTTTCCGGGTTGCTATACCCTCTCTAGCCCGCTCTGCGCGGGCAGCTGCTCTCAAGACACTTTTTTTAAACTGAGCCTGTTTCCGGCACCAGACTCGTCGCATCCA
>JAAENB010000247.1 GCA_024224995.1 bacterium
GAAAAAGGTTTCAAAACCCACAAAGGTACAGGGCCTTTCCAAAAACTCTTGCGCCCCCTCTGGGGGTTGGGGGGCCGACAGAAATTGACCCCGGTATAAAAACAATTTCTTCCGTATTTTTCCCGGCCCTGCCGGGTCCGCACTCTCAAGAAACTAAGATTTTACACAGGGCCTTCTTCTTCACAACGAGGGGCTGGAAGCCCCACGCTATGAGAAATTCCAATCACCCTGGGAAACTAATTTAGAAACAGAGTCTGTTTTACCGGAAGATGTTATCCGGGGTTCTGCTCTGCTGCCCTATGGGGGTTGAAACCCCGGGGCTAAAACGGACCCATTTCCAAAAAACTTATACCAGAAAATCCCCTTCCTTCAAACTAAAACACCCCTCCTCACCAACTATCAAATGATCTACCAGGGCAATCCCTACAAGATCCCCAACCTCCTCTAGCCGTTTGGTAATTAAAATATCTTCTTCCGAAGGTTCCATATCTCCGCCGGGATGATTATGGCAGGATATTATCGCAAAAGCATTGCTCATAATAGCCCCTTTGAAGATCTCCCTGGGATGAGTAACTGCCTCATTAATTGACCCCTGTGCCACAAAGGAATATCCATAGACCCTGCAGTTATAATCCACATACAATACAATAAACCGCTCATCCGCACAATTGCCGATAAGTTTCCGGGTAAAGTCCGATACTTTCATGGGGTCGTCTGTTTGAGGGAGCTCCGGAGACTCTTTATAGCGGATTTCCATTTCTTTGAGGATAGTGTGGTCGATTTCAAGTTGGTTGTACCTGGGTTGTTGATTGTGTGATTTTTTTAATTCATTCGCTTTCATAAAAAGCCCCCTTACATTGTATAAACACAAGCAGTTGTTAGCGCTTATATGCTTTTATTTAAGCATATAAGCGCTAATCAGCATACATGTCAACGTTTTTATGCTACCTAAAAAAAATTTATTTGATTTTTGCTTGTTCATAATTTCTTTAAACACATGGTTAATTACGGGAAAAAAATAAAAGAATATCGAAAGGAAAAAAATTTAAGCCAGGCCGAACTGGCAGAAAAAACCCAAATGGGTCAAACAAGTATATCGGCATGGGAAAAAAGCGCCTATCCTCCTCTTGAATTTATAGAAAAATCCCTGGAAGTCCTTAAACCTGAGCTGTTATTATGGGAATTCTTCATCGAAGATCTTAACCAGCTAAACAACTATATCCCTTCATGGATCAAGCCCGATCAACTGGAGTTTCTGAAAAAATTTAATTCCCTGCCAGTGGAGAAGCAAAAGCATTTGCTGAAGGTCTTTAATGATATAATTGAAACTCCGTAGATGGGTGCTAAAAAGGCGAATGATCTCTTAAGGAACTAAAATCTAGAACCGGGCCTTCTTCTTCATAACGAGGGGCTGAAGCCCCACGCTATGAGAAATACCCATAGCCCTGGGAAACTAATTTATAAACAGAGCCTGTTCTCGAAGATATTATCCGGGGTTCTGCCCTGTTGCCCTATGGGGGTTAAAACCCCGGGCTAAAATGGACCCATTCTCTAAAACTCTTGCGCCCCTCTGAGGGCTGGGGGCGAAAGGTCATTCTGATAAGACTCACCTCCGCCGTAGGCTGTTTTTTATTAAAACATCTTTCCCTGAAGATCTCTGATTTTTGTTCCGTTCTTTGTTGAAATGCTCTTAAATGAGCCTGCATTGTAGTAATTCGGCCGTTTTTTCCGGGAGTCCCCAAAAAAGCTGCCATGAAACCACCCCATGCATCTCCGAGGAGCTTATCACATAATGTTTGAACCGATGGTTATCGGTTTCAAGGGGATTTTCTTGGGGGAGGCCCAGGATAGAATCCAGGTGTTCCTTTACTGCATAGGCGACGATTGCGGATACAGACATTTTGCGGAATTTTCGAAGATCTATACAAAATTCATAAACGTCTTCCTGAAACGAAATATGGAATTTATGCCAGCTATCCTCCACCGGTTCGGAATCGGGATCAATATCGGAAACCGGGTCAAGGTCCGGATCAACAACAGGAGCGAGGCGTTGATATTGAACCGCAATGGCCATGCGCGCGGAGAAATTTTTCTCGTTCATGACTTTTTTCAGGAGCATAATAATGACCCTGGTTCTGGAAATATCAAGCGTTTCGGCAGCGGCATTGACTTTCTCAAGGACGGAGACCCGGAAGTTGATAGTGGTATTAATTATCATAAAAAGACTCCTGGAAGTTTATTATCAGCATGACTTTTTTTGATTTTAAAAGCACACACCCTTATTAATAGAGCATCATTTAAGGGGAAAAAGTAACAAACTTTTTTAAAAAAGTTCAAAAAAAACATAAAAATAACCATTTTTACACTTTTTTATCGCAAATACTGTTGTTCATTCCTCCCCACCTAGCACTCATTCCCACGCTATAGACATCCGGATAAAAATTGGGTACATTTACTAATATCAAAGGATAATACTCATTTCTTCAAATAGATTGTATTCAAATAAAAAGGAGATTAAAATGAATCTATTTATAAATCGAAACCTAATAAGCATGTTACTGGTAACAGTAATGGCATTTACCGGATGTGAGGCCGGGCTTAATTCCTCAAGCAATTCCGATGAATCGAGTGACAGCACAAGCAGCGGATTCAGTTTTTCCGATCTGTATACACGAATAAACTCTCTGGAAACAGAGGTAGATACATTACGAAAAGTCAATGAAGAGCAGCAAGAAATAATAGACGCTATAACCGGCGGGTCAGGGATTTCCATAAGCAGCCTGGTAAGCCGAATTGGCGACCTGGAAAGTTACGCGGGAGATGTTACAGCAAATCCGGCCAGTACATTGACAGCAAGGATCGTGTCACTAGAAAGCAATGTGAGCAGGATTGATGATATAGAAAGCTATGTGGGAGACATTGCAGCCAGTCCGGCCAGCACAATATCGGCCAGGGTAACTAAAATAGAAAACAATATTGGAACGTTGGAAGCAGTTCCTGCTAAAACAATAACCGAGAGGGTTGTTTCAGTTGAGGGCAATGTGGGTTCGGTTTCTTCAAGCGGTCTGGATACCAGGATTGATGATATAGAAAGTTATGTAGGCAGCATCTCTGCCAATCCGGCAAATACAGTTAGTGAGCGGATTGCAGCGATAGAGGGAAATATAGATTCTGTTACAATCAGCACTCTCGATTCAGATGTAACAAATCTCAAAAATCTTTTAACCGGAGTTACCAGGGAATCAGATACATATGGAGAACGGATCGTTTTCAGTAATCTAAATGTACAAATAAACAGTGGGGCAGGTTCTACAGCCTCCGCAGTAAACGGACTTGGAAACTTGATTATAGGATATAATGAATTAAGAGGAACTGATGATGATCGATCAGGTTCACATAATCTTATTGTGGGAAGCGGACAGAACTATACATCATATGGCGGTTTTGTAGCAGGGAGAGATAATAGCATAATTGAAATCTTTTCCAGCGTACTCGGAGGGACCAACCATACAGCCAGTGGAAATTATTCTGTTGTAAGCGGTGGATATGCCAACACAGCCAGTGGACAGCATGCCAGCGTGAGCGGAGGATCTACTAATATAGCAAGTATTAATGGAGCCAGTATAAGCGGAGGGTATCTAAATAAAGCCGAAGGATGGAGTTCCAGCATAAGCGGTGGGATGAATAACACAACCTCAGAAGAGTATTCCAGTATTACCGGAGGACATACCAACTATGCGACCGGAATATATTCCTGTATTACCGGGGGAACGGAGAATACGTCCAGTGGAAATTATGCGGTAGTGAGTGGCGGATATGCCAATACAGCAAGCGGGCAGCATGCTGTTGTAAGTGGAGGATCTACGAATGAAGCCAGTTATTACGGAGCCAGTGTAAGCGGTGGGGAGAATAACACAGCCGGAGGATGGAGTTCCAACATAAGTGGAGGAACAAATGTAACCATAGACGCTGACGGCAAATTTGATTGGAAGGCAGGTGCCTTCTTGCATTATAATTATGAGTAGACTTTTGTTAAGACGACTCCGGCAGAAAACCAGGCATTTAATCCATGCCTGGTTTTTTTATTTTAATTTATTTTGTTTTAATCAATGAGAGCAATAATGTCAGTATATCCTTTGGCTTTAGCTTCAGTTAAGGCGGAAAAAGCTCCGTCATGGTTATAATCCGGGACCGCACCGGCATTTAAAAAATATTGAACAAGTTCCATATTACCGGTATATACAGCCGCGTCCAGCGGGGTCATATCGTACTGATCACGAGCGGTTAAATCCGCGCCGGCATCAATCAATAGTTCGATGATCTTTTTATTGGCGGGTCTAAGACTTATCGCTAATGTTAAGGGCAGGTGCACAAGGGGTTGACATACCCGGTTGATATCAACATCACTGTTAAGGATCTCTTTAACGGCTTCAGGATCATTGTCAAGTATCGCGCTAATAAGCCATGATAAATTTTCAGTTTTAACATCTTCTTCGGGAATGCTGCTTTTTTTAATTATTACCGTGCCTTTTTTATTGGAAGGCCAGAGATAAATATGATATGAATCATCACCGGACAGGCCGTCCCAGGAAAGAGAATCCAGATTTTTATATAAAACAAGGACACGGTATTCACCTTCATCAAGAGCTATTTTTTTAATATCATTAGAAGGCATGGGGCCGGAAACGAGCATTCTTCCTGATTTAATATGAATACAGCTTTCAATAACATTATCATACGGATAAAAATTTATATCCGGTTCCGTATCAACAAGAGTTACTGAAACGGGAACACTCATATTCCTAACAGTCCCAATCCCAATAGCATATTCACGGCCTATAAAAAGATTATCAACCGATTCTTCATCCCATGAAAAATCGGTGTTTATCTTTTCCTTTTGATCGTCAACCAGGTGAACCTGGTAACAATCAGCAAAGAGTTCAAATTTATAAGTTATTTCATTCATATTTTTAAAATAATATTTTTTTTATAAATCGGCTACAAAACAGGAATCAACGTTACCTGGGAGGGAATGAACAACAGTATTTTTTGAAATCTATTTTGCTTGACAATTTAAAAAAGCACTATTTATGTAAACAAGAAGTGAGACTGATCCTTTTCATGGGAAAATACTAAAAAAAGTATAGTCAATGGAGGAGTTTATGTCGGAATTAACGGAAGTTCTCTTGAAAAATAAGGACTCTAAAGTAAATTACGCTGTTGATGAATATGTCAAAGAACTCAAACGAGAGGCTTTAAAACAAATACTGATAAATAAAAACAAACTGAGCGACCAGGTGGTAAAGATCAAGTATCATGCCAGTGATTATAATATACCTATTGATTATATACTCCTCTATGAAAAAAGAAATCCCTATCCACATGAAATCGAATTATACATCCCGAGCAAACTTCCCAATTCCGTTGATGATAATGATCCGGCATTGCACTCCTTTTGCAGCCGGCAATTAGAAAAAACTCCGAATGGCATAACAAAACTTCTATCCTGGGGAGATCACTATAAATTACCACATTCTCTTTTTTATTATGAATTAATTAAAAGCCTCAAAGACCTGCCGCAATTGCTGCAACTAAACAGTATCGTCATAGATGACCGGGTAACAACCTGCGTTGGCGGTCATGATTTCGACTATGATTCGGAAGAAGAATTTCTTTTAATTTCATTAAGTGAAGCAAAAGAGATATTTAATAATTCGGATTCACTAATAGAGTTTTTAAAAATATTTTATGCCGAACAGAAAAGCATTGATTTCTTTAAAAAGAACCGGGAATTTTAATGAAAATTCTCTTAGCCGCCGCTATAATTATTTTTGCGTTTATACTCTTCAGGATTATAAAATACCGGGGAGGAAAAAACCAACTAAACATACTACTTGAGGAAATAAAAAAATCTCTTCCTTTAGCATTAGTGGAAGGAGATTTCAGGAAAAATCCCTACCTGCATGGATATATCGATTCATTTGAAATTAGTATTAGAAGATTTTATTCAAAAAAAAATGAACATCTGGGTATTGAAATAAAATATAAAAAGCGGATTCAGGCTGAAATTCATATAAGCAATGAAACCAGGATCAGCAAAATGAAAAAAGGACTGGGTATTGATGATATTTTAAGCGGAGACCAGACTTTTGATGACGCCCTTCTTATAACGGCACCTGATCCCTGTTATATAGCGGCATTATTAAACAAAACAGCAAGAGAACAGATTCATAAATTGGCAATTAATACCATGAACCTGGAAATAACACCAGGGTCTATCCGGATCAATATATTTGAAAACGATTTATCTCATGATTTATCAAATGCTCTAAGCTCTTATGTTGCCCTGATGCTTTCTATCGGCAATAGTTTTACGAATGGCCTGACGATTAAACAACGGCTTCTTGCGAACATTGCTTCAGAAACTCTTCCTGCAGTACGCCTTAATAATATTCAAATGCTGATGTCTCATTTTTCAATTGATAAAGATGTTAATCAAACTCTTGATGGCTGTCTTAATAATAATGATATTGAAACAAGAATTGAAGCAGCACGATATTTAAAAGACAAAGGGATGGAATTCCTTGTTAAAACCTTAAAAACCGAGACTTCTCTTAGCGAAGATTTAAAGATCAAAATAATAACAATCTTTAGAGAGAACGGGTATAATAAAAGTGTTCCCGCGTTAAAAACACTCTTTTCCCAAAAAAGAGAAGATGGGAGCGTGCACCGGGAATTGCAGGCGGAAATAATTAAAGCATTTAGCTCTTTTGGAGATACAAAACTGAATTCTTTTCTACTCAAGCTCCTGGAAGATAATATCTCCAACTTTTCTCTTTCTGTAATTACGGCCCTGGGCTCATGCGGAACTGTTGAGTCTGTAGAAACGCTGTATACCCTGGCAAAAAAATCATCATTTCCGGCCGTAAAAAATGCCGCCCAAAATTCCATTCAGCAGATACAATCCCGGCTGGGAACGGCTGAAAACGGCTGGCTTTCAATTGAGGAGCTCTCCGAAACAGACGGAGCTCTCAGTTTTTCCGATAGTGCTACAGAAGGGTCATTGAGCATAACTGAAGACGAAAATAAAACAAAAAAACAACAAAAAGAATAAAATGATACAATATGATGCCCTTTCATCTCTATTAACTTTGAACAAAAATCTTAACCGCAGGCAATTACTTGCCGGATTAGGGCTTGTTTTAGGTGCTGGCTCCCTTGCGAAATGCAGTGCCAGCAGTAAAATAACAAAAACCGACTATAATGAAACCGGTGTTACAATAATATCAAACTCCCTGCCCCTGGAAGATGGGTATTACATGCCTGCTGAATGGGCCCCTCATGAAAAGACTATTATGGCAATGCCCACCAGCCAGAACTGGAAAGGGTATAATTTTGCGGAGGTGAGAAAAAACTGGGCAGCTGTTGCCAATGCTCTTGCCGGTTTTGAACCGGTCTCTCTGGTTGTTTCCCCGGCCGATATTAAACAGGTTAGACCCCTGCTTGATTCTTCTATCAGCATAATTGAATTACCCGTTAATGACGGTTGGACACGGGATACAGGTCCGCTTGTTCTAAGCAATGGAAAAGGCGGGCGCCGTATTACCGGGTTTACCTTTAATGGGTGGGGAGAGAAATTGTCCCCGTATAGAGATGATGCTCTTTTAAAGGCCCGGCTTGCTGCCGGTATGAATATGCCCCTGTATCCATCGTCTGCAGTTATTGAAGGAGGAGCGTTTACCCTTGACGGTGAAGGTACTATTATTACCACAGAAGAAAACCTGCTCCACCGTTACCGGAATCCCGGGCTTTCAAAAAAAGACCTGGAAAAAATTCTTTGCAATTTTCTTGGCGGTAAAAAAGTCATCTGGCTTAACAAAGGAGTTGTTCCGGATGAACTTACCGATGGTCATGTTGACGGGATCTGTGTTTTTACCGCTCCCGGCCAGGTTATCCTGCATATGACCGATGATTCAAATGATCCCAACTATGCTATTTGCCGCGACGCTTTGCGGCGTTTGGAGAGTGCCCGTGACGCAAGGGGGAATAAACTTGATGTAATTCAGCTGCCATTAGATGAAGAGGTACTTCATATAAATTTTTATATCGGTAATGGATGCGTGATTGTTCCCTGTACCGGAATTCAGTCCAGGGATCGTGAACCCCTTGGTATTATTAAAGATGCCTTTCCCGGAAGAAAAGTTATCTCCGTTCCGGGAAAATTGATTGGGGAAGGCGGCGGCGGTGTTCACTGCATTACGCAGCAGGTTCCAAAATAGGCTGCTTTTTCTTTTATATCAAATCCGTTTAAATTGCTGTTTTAAGAAAGTCCAGAATCATTTTCACTACGGGCTTTGTTGTCTCCGGTGAAATTATATTTCCCGCGAGAATATGCTGAGACGTATCTTTTGAATCTTCATAGGAAATTATCTTTTTATTCTTTGAAGCAATTTGCGGATACTTTTCACGAATTGCTTCAACACTAACGACCTGGTCTTTTGGAGAATATATCACCAGTGCAGGAGTACTAAACTTAGAAAGATCAATCTTATCGACCAGGTCTACCAGGGCTATCATCGTTACCAGCACCTTTACCGGCTGCGTTGTATTCCAGAATTTTCTCTCTTTTTCGCTCCGGGGCTCCCAGCTTCTGTATTCTCCCAGAACAAGCCGGGCTATCTGTTCTCCCCAGGGCCAGAGGCTAATATGGACAGTGGAGCTGTTCGGCCAAAAATTGGGAGAAATAAGAACACATGCCGATATATTTTTTGAATTATCCCACGCTGCCAGCCAAACGGCCAGCGTTGCCCCGGTAGAAACCCCCATTACAATAACCTTCTCTCCAATTCTCTTGCCAATCTCCAGGGCCTCAACCGCTTCATTAAGCCAGTCATTAACGCTTGCTTCAGCCAGGGCATCGGGCTTACGCATATGTCCCTTTAACCGGTGATAATAAACATTCGCGCCAATATCTTCTGCCACAAGATCTGTTACCGGGACCAGTTCCTGCCGGGAAGCGCAATAACCGTGAAAATAGACTATTGAATAAGGAGTTTTGTTCTTTTTTTTGGGATTTGCCCATACTATAATTTTCTCTGTTTCAGGTCGAATATCGGGATACCGGGATTCGGATTTTTTCAAATAAGATTCAAGGTCTTCCGGAAGGTTTACCGGTTTTATAGTGTCATCAACTGTTCTTTGTGGTCCAAGAAAATAGGCTATTCCCAGAACGAGAATAATTCCAAATATCACTTTCAATTTTTTCATCCGACAGGCTCCATTTAACTATCTCAAATTTCATGGTATAATATACATTGGGTATTTTCAGGCTGTAAACAAAAAAATCTTGTTAAATTTTATAAAAATAAATTAAATGGCAGATATGAAATGCAGAGAAGGGTGCGGTGCCTGTTGTATCGCAATATCCATATCCTCATCTATTCCCGGGATGTCCGGGGGAAAGCCTGCCGGTACCAGGTGTATAAACCTGTCTCCGGATAATGTTTGTACCATACATGATCAGGATAGTTATCCGCAAGTTTGCAGGGGGTTAAGACCATCGGAAGAAATGTGCGGGAGTTCTTTTCGTGAAGCAATGGAGTTCCTGGAAGAGCTTGAAAGACTCACCTCTCCCCCGGAAGCATGACCGGGCAGAGGAAAATTTCCTCTGCGTAGCCGCACATCCGTATTAAGGGTGTATACCTCAGTCAATTAACGAGTGACACTTATTCTCCGGCAATAAGTGTAAAATGTTTTGAGCCATAACTATTACGTCCGGGAGTAATATTAGTCCATTTCCAGATTAAATCATCAGTTGAACTTCCGGAAGATTTACCACCGATATGCACGTCGTTATCGCTAGTATCAAAAAATCCCATCCAATACTTTCTTCCATCATTCCTGATAGGACTGGAGAAATACCATGATTGCTCATACCCGGAACCAAGTGGATTGATTCCGATTGCTGTAAGACTATCAGAAATCGTATCATTTACTACCCAGAGAGAATACTGACCGGAAGTAAGGAGCAGGTTATAATTATACGATGTTTCATTACCCGGCCGATAGGTCGCAGTAGTTTTATTTTGAACTCCATTACTGGAAGCGCTTTCTGCCGAAATTGTAATTGATGAAGGTTTTGATGAATACGTTTTTGTACAGGATTCATCTGTATATAATTTACTACAGGTTTGAGAATTTATTGTTACATTAGTCAGAACCCCTTCGGTCCGGTTATGCAATGTAAACGTATATTGCTTATTGCCACTGCCGCCGTCTCCGTCATCATTGCCGTCATCATCCGCTTCACAAGCCATAAAAAGTGAAACTGCAAGAATAAAGCCCAATAACATAAATAAAAATTTTCTTAAGTTTTTCATAACACAAATACCTCATTATAAATTATTATTTTTACACTATCCAAACAATAATTAAAAGTCCCCCTCTTATCATCTACTCCTAAAGTGTTGTTTCTATTGTGTATTTATTTTAGAGCCCTAATAAAAGCAGAATACGTGTTGTCGAATTTTCGTAAAGCAGTTTTAAAAAAAAGTATAGGGACAAATTTGTCCTGGAGAAAAATATTTTTTTTATGAAAAATTACAGGCTCCTGTAGGAGATTAAAGTCTTGACTTTTTCTTTTTTTGAGGCCATAATCCGGAGTAAATAATAACAATTTACCGGAGGTTCTTTATGAAAAAATTTAAATCATTTAGTATTCTTATTCTTGTTTCAATTTTCGCGTTAAGCTTATTCTCATGTAAAAAGGGAGGAGACAAAGACGCAAAAGATGTACCTGCTAAAGATACTTCAAAAGAAGAAGCCGCAGCGGTTTCTGCCGCTACGGACTGGCTAAAGCTGACCGATGCGGGCAAATATGACGAAAGCTGGGACGCAACAGCTGCTGCGTTTCAAGCAAAAGTAGAAAAAGAGGGCTGGAATAAACAACTTGATCCGATTCTCAAGCCCCTGGGCAAATTGATAAAAAGGGAAGTGAAGTCGAAAAAATACGCTACATCACTACCGGGAGCTCCTGACGGAGAATATGTTGTTATTCAGTTTCAGAGCTCTTTTGAGAATAAGGACTCGGCAATTGAAACCGTTACTCCAATGAAAGAGGCAGACGGAAGCTGGAAAGTTTCGGGTTATTATATTAAATAATACATTCGAAGAACGGGCAGGTCTCCTGCCCGTTCGGTATAAAAGATAGTATCGCAACTGCGGATAAGCTTTTGTCTGCTCTTAAGAAACTCTTTTTCAATAGGGCCGGTTTCCGGGAAGAGAGACGTTGCGTGCAACGTCTTTACGGGTTGGTTTCCCGGAGATTTGTCCCGGGTCAACACCACAGAGGGGAATCCCAGATAAACACCGCGTACGGGCACGGCGCGCC
>JAAENB010000248.1 GCA_024224995.1 bacterium
GTGTTTCTATAGGGGCTAATGCACCAACTACTGGGGTGGATAGCTATTCATGGTCACCAGCCACAAATTTGAGTGATGCAAGTATTGCCAATCCTACTGCCAATCCCACCCAAACCACCACCTATGAGCTTACTGTAATTTACAGCAACGGTTGTATAGCTATAGATGAGGTTGTAGTAATAGTTACCTCAAATCCAAATGCAGGAATTGACAGGTCTTTATGTTTGGGAGAGACTACGACCCTGGGTGCTGTGAGCAATAGCGGAACTATAGTATGGTCAGGTAGCGGGGCTTTTGCTTTGGACGATGTAAATAGTCCTACGCCTGTTTTTGATACAGAAGTGTCAGGAGAAGGGTCTTTTCAATTAATAATAACCCAGACCGTATCGGGATGTACAACTCAAGACGCGATAGATATAGAGGTGCTAGATGCACCTGAGCTTCCGGATGGCACACCTGTCATTATCTGTAATGGGGCTTGTACCTTTATAGGTGTTACAGAAGATGCAGATTTTAGCTATACCTGGTTTCCCACAGATTATTTGAATGA
>JAAENB010000249.1 GCA_024224995.1 bacterium
ACGTTGCATGCAGCGCCTTTACGGGTTGGTTTCCGGGGGATGTTATCTCAGGGTTTACCCCTGACAGAAACCAATCCATGTATATAAACAGTTTCTGACCTATGTTTTCCCGGCCATCCGGAACGGGAAACCCAGCCGGGCGGTTAGCACTTTTTTTCTACTCATCAAAAAAAGTCTGGGGACAAATTTGTACTGCTTTTTAAAAAAAAATAACTTGTCTAAAATACACCCAAAACTCCTGCTTGTTTATTGAACAATATTTGCAGCAATATTATAAGGAGGGTTTTTTATGAAAAAGTTATTATGTATCGGTCTATTTATGGTTTCGGTTTTAGTACTTCCCGGATGCGGGAGCGGGTTTGAAGATACCCATGATCAGGGAATCGAAGTAATAAGTCCAACATGGACCGGAACCCGGATGCTCGGTTCCGGGGGCGGAGATATCGTTTGCGGAATTACACCGGACAGTAAGGGCAATAGTTACATTGCCGGTTATACCTCGGGTGACCTGGACGGGAACATCAATGCCGGGCTGAATGATATTTTCCTGGTAAAATACAGTATTTCAGGTGAAAAGATATGGACTCGGCAATATGGATCAATCCAGAATGATGAATGTTATGCGGTGGCCGTTGACAGTAATGATAATATCTATCTTACGGGTGTAACCGGCGGAGACCTGGATGGAAATAGCAACCAGGGAGACCTTGATATTTTTGTTATGAAATACAATCCTTCAGGTGACCTGCAATGGGTCGACCAGGTTGGCGGTACTGCTGATGATCATTCGTGGGGCATTGCTGTTGACAGCAAGGATAATATCTATCTTTCAGGCTTTACCCGGGGCGACCTGGACGGAAATATTAGCGCCGGTTCTGACGATAATGTTCTTATCAAATATACTTCTACCGGTAACCGTGAATGGACAAAACAAAAAGGAACCGATCTAAGCGACGGTTCTCACGCGATTATGATTGATAAAAAAGATAATATCTATATCGCAGGGCATTCGACCGGTTCCTTTGGGAGCCATACCAACCTGGGAACCTATGATATATACCTCTTTATTTATGATACTTCCGGGGTCTGCAATATGGAGAAACAATACGGATCTGACGGTACTGAAGTGGCAAAAGATATTGCTCTTGATGAAGAGGGTAATATTTATATTACCGGGTATACCAACGGCAGTCTGGGCGATACGAATACAAACCAGGGTGAATATGATATCTTCCTGACCAAATACAATACTTCAAGAGAGGTTGAATGGACCAAAACGATGGGGTCCGCAGCAACTGATTGCGCCTATGGCGTATCTGTTGACAGCGCAGGTGATATACTTGTTGCGGGAGTCACGAAAAGCAATAACTTCATTCAGAGGGATGATTTTCTTCTATTAAAATACAATTCCTCAGGAGAGAATCTATTTTTTCAACAATGGGGTTCAACTTCCGATGATGTGCTTAAAGCTATATTCATAGCCGAGAATGACAACATCTATATCGGCGGCTATAGCCAGGGCAATATTTTCGGCCATGAAAACCAGGGTAGTAATGATATCTTTTTTGCCGGGTACAGCGCGGAAGACCTCCAATAATTGTAAAACAAAAACCTGCCCGGGATTTCCCGGCAGGTTGCGAGATCTCCTGTAGTAAAATCAACTCCCCGTCAAACCGGGTTACGGAACTCCGACCGAAAGGTCTTTTTTGCAAACACATGGCATCGAAAATTTATAAGATTTAAAAAAAATCATTGCCAAATTAAGGCTTAAAACCTTTTATATCCGCTCTATTAGCGTATTCAAATCAATGGCAGCCGGATTACGCACCCGGCTGAAGAATTACGTGACCGGGTTGGCGATAAACATATTGCCTGAAACTAATTTAATACGGAGGCTTTTTTATATGAAAAAATTATGGATAATACCAACAGTTTTAGCTTTTTTTATGGCTATTATGGTTAATTGCGAGAGTGAGATGCCGGATGAAATGGAGATAGGCACAGAAAATTTCACAATGCTCAGCAGCGGGCTCACATACGCGGAAAAACAAAATATCTTATGGGTTCACAATGAAGAAAGAAATTTTATCAATGGCACGATTGGTCTTAATGGCTCTAATAGAATCCCGGAGCTTTTCTGGGATGATGCTCTTGCAGCTTCAGCTCAACAATGGGCAAATCAATGCCGCTTATCTCATTCAACTCCAGGGGGGAAATATGGGGAGAACCTTGCTGCTACTTCAACCTATTATGATGTAGATAATGTTAAAAAAATGGTAAAAATATGGGTTGATCAAAAATATAATGGTGCTGATATTGTGGTCGGTCAAAGTGACCGTGAAGGTATTAAACAATTTTATCAGTACCTGGATGTTACCCCATTTTCATTTGAACCCTTTTACGGTAATTACAGTCACTTCACCCAGGTTGTCTGGAAAGAAACAGAAGGGATTGGCTGCGGTTTAGCTTTGTGTGATGATCTTGCTTACGGCCAGGACATGAATTTACTCGTCTGTCGTTATAGATTCGCAGGTAATCGGCTAGGAGAAGAAATCTTTTAGAGCGGATAAAAAGTTATCTACTCTTACTATAATGAAATAGTAAGAGTAGATATTTCTAATCAACTCCCGGGCACCAGCATGGTCCCTGTTTCGCAATAATGCTTTAACGAATTAGCCAGGAAGCCAAGCATAAGCTTCATCCTGCCTTTTACGGTTTCATCAAAAAGAGAATTCCCTTCTTCCGAAACAGCAGTCATGGTCATTGACCAGATAACTTCGGTTTCACCGGAACCGGTTTCCTTCATGGTAATCTCAAGCTTTGAGACCGTGAGACTGCGGACCAGGAGAAAATGGACAACAGAATCTTTTTTATTATAGAGGGTAGTATTCCAGAAGGTGCTTTCCGCTTTTTCAGGGCCCTGAACATGACCGGCGGACATCTCTTCGGAGAAGATGCAGTTGTTTTCATTTTTTCCGCTTATGGAAAAGATCATGTTATAATCCCAGCCATGTATCCATTTCTCTTCCTCAACAGGGCATGCCAGTGGAAAAATAGAATCGGCAGAGGCCTTAATATTGATTGAAAATGATTCCTGTTCTCTTAAAAAATTTTGATTATTCATTGTGTATATCCTTTATTATTTAAATTATTTTAATGATTTACAATTATATAATAATAATATATACTCGTACTGTCTTGTTCCGCAACGCATAAAATTTGTGATAAAACGAAATCGAATGGAAAATACAAATAAAACCGCAAGCTATTCGGCCTACCTGGTAAAAGCAATACTCGATTTTGCCCGGTCCCGGGGCGCTAAGGTGGAAAAATTATATAAAGAGCTCATGAGCAGTCCCGGAATGCTGAAGGATGAAAATTCTCCTATTCCCATTCCCCTGGTAAACAAAGCCTGGGACGAGATTGCCCGGCAGCTGGAAGATCCCTTTTTGGGCCTCCACTTTGGTGAATCATTCGCGAAACAGGCAGAGGGGCATTTTATATTTACCCTCATGAAGAACAGTAAAAACCTGGAAAAAGCATTACAGTCAATGTTCCGATATCATAATCTCATGACCGACCTGGTGCAGCCGCGCTTACGAGTAAAAGATACTGACGCGATAATTGATTGGGAAGAGCCCGGAGCAGTCCGGCATCTTTCGGAATCGGTATTAGGCCTCATGGCAATGGTACTGCGGCAAATGACCAATAGTGAGATAGAGATGAAGGCGGTCTTTTTCTCGCATGAGCTGCCGCGAAAGAGTGAAGAGTACAAAAGGATCTTTACAATAGAACCGGAGTTTAACAGCGGCAGCAACGGGCTGGTGTTTCATAAAAAAGAACTCAAGCGCGGGTTTCCTCTTGCCCACGGAGAATTCGAATCCTACTTGCGGCATTACGCCGAAACCGTAGAGCAGCGTTATTATAAAGAATCATCGTATTCGGAAAAAATAATGACCATGATCAAACAAGCACTGCTCTCGGGAGATGACTATTCTTTAAAAGCAATGGCGATAAAATTTGATATGAGTACACGCCACCTTCAGAATAAGCTGGAAGCCGAAGGTGTGCAGTACCGGGCGGTGCTTGACAGGGCGCGGGAAGAGATCGCGAAACATCTCCTGAAACAAAAAGATGTGCTGCTTTGTGATGTTGCCTTTATGCTGGGTTATTCCGAGCAGAGTTCGTTTAACCACGCGTTTAAAAAATGGACCGGTGTTACTCCCGGGGAATTTCGTCGTGTTTAAATTATCATATCAAATATAACATAGAAACACTTGAACTAATGTCAATAATATTCCCTCCACGACACTCTTCAATTTAATGTAACAAAGGTAAACAAAAGAGGCCGATTGCACAAAAGAAGTCCGGACGGTACTAATAGAGGGGGGTATTAATTTAAAATTTGGTATTACTAGAAAAACAACTTGTCTAATGGCAGCCACTAAATTTAATGACGTATTGTTTCAAAACTAATTTTGAAAGGATAAAAAAATGAACAGATTCAAAATTTTTCTAGTTTCAATATTCTTTTTCTTCAGCTCAACATTAATATTCGCGCAAACAGAAAACAACACTACAAAAGAAAATTCTACGTACAGAGTCATCCCAACAAGTCTTGCAATTCTTCCCATACCGTCACCGGGAAAAACAATTCACAACTTCTCATTAAGCTTTTTTGGAGACTATAGAACCAAACTGGATGGCTGCAGTATTGGCTCCGGAATAGACATTACAACAGAAGATGCCAGTGGTGTGCAGTTTTCATCTCTCGGAATTATTACACAAAATGATACGGCAGGCTTTCAAGCATCCGGTCTATTCAACTTTACCGGGCGTAACATGGGTGGCGCTCAGGCTGCCGGATTATTTAATTATTCCGGAAATAACACAACAGGTTTTCAGGGTGCCGGATTATTTAATTATTCCGGAAATAACACAACAGGTTTTCAGGGTGCCGGATTATTAAATTATTCCGGAAATAACTCAAAAGGTTTTCAGGGCGCGGGATTATTTAATTATTCCGGAAACAACAGAAAAGGTTTTCAGGGCGCGGGATTATTCAACATTGCACAGGGAAACTTTAGCGGAAGCCAGATGGCAGGTTTATTCAATTATACCGGAGAAAAAATGATTGGCGTACAGGCAGGCATCATAAACATTTCCAAAAGCGGTGAAGGCCTCATGCTTGGCCTGATAAATATTTCCGATGATTTAAATGGTGCTCCAATTGGTCTGATTAATATCATCAAAAACAGTGAACTCCATGGTGAAATATGGTGGGAAGAAACAAACTTTTTTAAAGTTGCTTTAAAACAACAATTAAAAAATTTAAACCTGATTTATGTTGTTGGGGTAGATACGGTATTCAATTCTTTATCTTTTGGATTTGGATACGGCGCTCACATTCCCATAGAAAAATTTTACATCGATATAGATATACTGGCGAACAGTATTTACCCTTCAATGAAAAACTTCAATAAGCAAATTTTTCATGCTCAGACCAGGTTAATCCTTGGATATAAAATACTGGAAAGGTTCGCTATTTTTGCCGGAGCTTCCTATAATTATAGCACAAATTTTGGGGAGAACACGCCTCTGGTTAAACCACTATCGGCGACATATGGTTCGGAGAACCATGCTCATTGGCCGGGATTCTTTTTTGGTGTTCAAATATAAACTTCACTATAGTATATTTGATTATCATTCCTTTGGAGCATTGTTTAAAAATTCAAAATAAAGGATTGCCCGGTCGTCTTCCACAGCTCTTCCTTCGGAAAACGCGTCAACATCTTCAATAAGATGATTAACAAATTTTTGAGCCGACTCATTGCTGTTGTCTGCAATGAATTCATTAAGTTTCTCATACTCATAAAACTCTCCGGATTGGTTGCGAGTTTCAATGATTCCATCGGTAAACATTAGCACCCGGTCCCCTTTTTCTAATACGATGGAACCTGTACAATATTTAGCGTCTTCTTCTATTCCCATAATAAAACCATCTGTATCTAATTCTTCAATAGTACCGGTCAGTTTTCTATAGAGAAGGGCCGGGTGATGTCCGGCATTTGTATAAGTCAAAACTCCATCTTCCAGGTTGAGGATACATAAATAAGCAGTGAGATAATAGTCCATGTCGCCGATTAAACGGCTGATTTCAAAATTGACTAATTCACAAATTTCATCCGGATTTTTATTCGATCTCACATGAGTATTAAACTCTGTTTTAATCATAGTAGTAATCAGGGCAGCCGGAACTCCATGTCCTGAAACATCGGCAATAAAAAAGCCATATATATTGCGTCCAATACGAATCACATCATATATGTCCCCACCCACACTGGTCATTGCGAGGTATTTTGAGCTAATGCAAAATTCATTTCTTTGAGGGAAGGTTTTTTCCGTAGGAATGAGGCTATGCTGAACACGGTGTGCCATATCCAGTTCCATAACAAACTGATCGTTTTTTTCTTTCAGGTCCGCGTTTGCTTTGTTGAGATCCCGTGTTCTTTCCTGAACGATCTTTTCAAGTTCGGCCTGTTTTTGTTTGAGAGCTTTTACTCTCCATCTGAAGAGTAAATAAATGAGGCCAATAATATGTAAAGCGAGAAGGATTAAAAACCACCAGGTTAACCAGAAGGGAGGAGTTATTTTTATGAATACTCTGGCTGGTTTGCTGCTCCGGATACCGTAACTGTTGGAACCAAGTACCTTGAATACATATTTGCCATGGGAGAGATTATTATAAATCGCGAAATCTCCGTTTATTGCCTCGGTCCATTTACCCGGAGGATCAAATCCATCGAGTCTATATTTGAACCTGTTTTTTTTGGGATGGGAAAAACTTAAGCAGGCAAAGGAGAATTTAAAATTATTTTCATTATAGTTTAATTTCAAGTTACTGCCGTATTCGTATTTTTTCTTTTGCGTTTCCACTTCATTAATTACAGTGGGAGAAGGGGTTTTGACAATATTCAATTTATTTCTTTCCACAATAGAGACTCCCATATTGGACCCGGTCCAGATGGTATTTCCATCAATGAGAAGGGCGTTCCGGTTACAGGAGTTTTCATCAAAATTTAAGAAGAGTGATCCGTTATATACGTATAAGCCGTCAGATGTGCCCAGCCAGATGGAGCCGTCTGTATCACGGGCAATACTGTTGATTTTTTTGGCCTTCAGGCCGTCCTTTTCACCAAACTGTTTAATGGTACTATTTTCGATTACCCATAGTTTGTCGGCACCGATGATGTAATTGTCTTCATCTATATAGTAGAAGCATCTAATGTCCCGCACGTTTTTCATCGCTTCCCGGAACTTGAATGGCTTCAATCCCTCGTCATCCACATAGGAAAACAGTCCCCCGGAACCCTGGAGGAGAACTCTACCTGTTTGTTTTTCTTTTTTCATGGAGTGAAAAAATTTACCTTTGCTAATGAGGCGCAATGTTTTTTTTACGGGATCGTAAATAAAAAGCTGTCCATTTGTGAAGCTAATGAGGATTTTTCCTTTATGAGTGATTTCAATACAGGTTATTGTTTTTTGCGGGAATTTTTTAACTATTGGGTCCAGGGTTAGCTTGTTGTTCCGGTAATACCAGAGACCATAAATTCCGGCGCACCAGGTTATGCCTTTTTTGTCTTCAGTAATCCAGTTAAACTGAATACCTTCATTAAGCTGCATAATTCTTTTATTTTTAAAGATGACACTTAAACTTTTTATTCCGCCGATCCATATATTTCCCCGGCTGTCTTTGAAAATATATAGAACATTTTTACTTTTTAGCTCTTTCTGCCGCGGGTAAATTTTTGCTCTTCGTTGATATAGTTTATATAAGCCGCTTCCAAATGTTCCAACCCAGATAGTGCCTTCGTTGTCTACCAGTTGGCTCCAGATAGTGTCATTAGGCAAGAAATTATCCCTGGAACTATACCGGACATATTTTCCATTATCCGGGACATAGATACCTTCGCCCCAGGTGGTAATCATGATATTTTTATTAGCATCGAGTTTGAATTTAAAATTGGTTTTTCTTGAAAGGTTAAGATTTCTTAGCTGGTTAATTTTTTTAAAAACTCCATTCTCATAACTAAAGCCGCCTTTAAAGCGAGTCCCAAAATAGGTGACCCCATTCCTGTCCCTGGCTATACTGTTGGCGGAAGAAGGGACATTTTTTACCCCTTTAAAGTCACTAATGATTTTACGGTCTTTTAGCAGAAGCAGGCCTTTGGTGGTGCAAATCCATGCGGAATTGTCGTCATTGAGAAATATAAAGGATACATCATATTGCGCTTCGTTCTCTTTTGTTGAAGTATATTTTTTAAACGTATCATTTTTGAAAAACGTTAATCCCTTTTTAGTTCCCACGATGAGATCATCATTCCGGTCACATACAACTGCTGTTAAGACATTATGGCAGAGGCCGTCTTTCTTAGTGAAGTTAAAGAACTTTTTTCTGTCAAATTTTATGAGGCCGCCTTTGCTGGCTATCCAGAGATTTCCTTTTTTATCTTCTGTAATACCCCTGATATTGTCATTTATCATCCCATCGTTCACGCTGTAGGATTTGAAAGTTTTTCCATCAAAACGGTTTAATCCTTTTGTAGTGCCCACCCAGATATAGCCTTTGGAGCCCAGGAAAATAGTAGTAACAATATCATCCGACAGGCCGTGTTTTGTATTGTAGGTTTCAATAATGTGCTGGTATGCGAATATGGGACTTGAGAAAATAATTATAAGGATAAACAGAAGGAATACAAAGCATTTTTTGCGCATTACCAGCCTCCGATTGATAGGTATAAATATAATCATATTTTATATGAAAATCAATGACAAAATAAAAATTTATTCATCACCCATGAGACTGCAAACCAGCATGATTTTTATAGACCTGTTTTATAATACAAGTCGACAAAGAGTTATTTATTGTGTTATCATAGGCACAGAGGTGCGGAAAGATGGCAAATAAAAAGCATACCCTGTTAATCACCGGTGTTTCCGGTTACTTTGGCATGAAACTGGTGAAATACTTCTGCGGTAAAGATGACGTCGCTCAAATCATTGGAATCGATATTATTGAGCCTGAGTATTCCAATAATAAATTTCATTTTATTAAACATGATGTCCGGGACGATATGACTCCCCTGTTTACGGCTCATACTGTTCACTGGGCCATCCATGCCGCGTATATTCTTGCTCCTATTCATAATAAGGGCCTCATGGAGGATATCAACATTAATGGGACCAGGAATTTTCTTTCCGCCTGTTCTTCATGCGGGGTAAAACAGGTTATGCAGGTCTCTTCCACTACGGCATACGGTTTTTACAAAGACAACCCTCCTCTTTTAAATGAGGAAAGCCCTTTGCGCGGGAATAATGATTTTACCTACGCGAAGAATAAAAAAGAACTTGAGTTTTTATGCGCTGAGTTTATGAAAAATTATCCGGATATTTGCTTCACTGTTATTCGACCCTGTTTTGTTGTTGGTCCCGGTTTTAACAATCCCCTTGCGCGGCACCTTCGAAAAAAAATTGTGATGCTTCCAATGGATACCAGGGATTTCCAGTTTGTTCATGAGGATGATCTTGTTGCTGTAATGTACCTGCTATTAAAAAGAAAAATTTCCGGTGTTTATAATATTACCGCCGACGGTACTATGACCTTTGATGAAATGATCAAGATGCTTGGCGGCATTCAGTTTAAGATCCCTCCCTTTTTAATCTATCCTCTCAATAACCTGGCATGGTTCCTCCGGCTTACGTTTTTTACGGAAATTCCCACCCCCGCGTTGAACTTTATGAGATTTCCCTGGATTGCGGATAATGATAAAATAAAAAAAGATCTAAACTATCGTTTTAAGTATACTACAAAGGAAGCGTTTATGGATTATGCCAGTTCCGGGTCACAAAAATAGCACCCCTCGCAGGGGACGCTTAGAAAAAATCCCCCGCCGACGGAGCCTGTTCTGCCTCCGGTACGGTTGTAGAGACGCTGCATTGCAACGCCTCTACAGACTTCTTCTCTTAACCGGTCACCGATTCCTTCCCCCTTTTACATCCAGTTCATTCGGCATTACACCACCTAATGCCTGGTACAGCGCCATTACCTCCGGGCTGAACTTTCTTCCGTAAATAAGTCCGATAAAAACTTCCGCAACAAACTCACGTGGGTTTCCTGATGCATACTTACTGACACTGAGAGCTAATGCTTTTATCTGTGGGGTTTTAAAGGAGGTTGCCCATTGAATATGGAAAAAACCGGGATTATTGTGAAAGTGCAGAGCATGTCCCAGCTCATGGATAATTGTTCCCACTCCACTGGGATCAAAATGGGTTGAAGAACACCAATATTTCATTGGACCCTTATGACCCCCTGGACCTTTCGGAATTGGATTATTAAAGTTTCCCGGACTAACCAGTACAAAATCAGGTGCAATATATACTGCTCTATGACACTGTTGTCCGATCAGGACACTTACTGAGTTACCATCCCCCTCTTCTATTGTCAATGATCGACCATATTTAGGAATGTAAAATCTTAATGCCGGAATGAAAAAACCTTTATCCAGTATTTTTTTAAGTGCAGTTGTAACCTGGGCAATTCGAGCATGGTGGTTTACATCACTGGGACTATACGCTATTTCTACAACCACATTTCTAGTTGTTATATCGCTTGTTACCGTAACCATATCCTTTCTTACAGCCTCAGGCTGGTTGTTTGGTTTTATGAGATTTAAAAGCTCAGGATATAGAGTCATCCCGGTAACTGTGTTTAAATTAGTATCCATAAACTTTTTAACACTCTGAATTGGAACATTGCTTACAACCTCGCTGGTCTCTGCCATTTGGATTTGATTCTGAGCTATATCGTGCCCATCATAGTCATTCAATCTTCTAACGACAGCATCCGTAAGACTTCCATCTGCTTCTCTTGCTGCTGTAAGCGCTTGTACTCTCTCTTTCGGATGATAAAAATAACCCACGTCTGTCCAGGCTGATTTAACATATTGTGCAAGGACTGGCGGAAAAGTTTTTATAACATCAACTAATTGTCTTGCCTCCATATCTTTTTCATTTTTCTGTTCAAGGAGTTCATGCTCTGCAAGAGCGGCTTTTCTAAGTGCCTCCACCATAACCATTCTGTCACTGTAACGATTTTCGTTTACTTCCTTTTCCCATTCATATGTTTCCTCGACAATTTCAGTTAGGATTGCGATTCTGTTTTTATAATCTTTGATAGATGTATTATTGAAAGCTGCAACTTTTGCATCAAGTTCCCTTAACGCTCTTGTTCTGTCAACCTTCCAGTTCCAGGGAATACGTTTCCTTAATAAACTGGATTGGTTAATCCAATCGGTAATAATTTTTGGGGGCTTGCCCATAAGACTTGTTGTTAGTAACCAGCAGGTCACTATGATTAACAAAAATAGAATTTTTTTTTCATTTGGATCTCCTTTAGATTATTTAAATACGTCTTATCTCTCACTTCATAAGAAACGTCTTTTGTTCAAAACTGTCAAACTGTTTTTCCTCCCTGAATTGCATATTCCGGCAGGTTTCACCTGCTATCAGCACTCTCCGCCTTTTCATAATCATTCCGAAAAAGTTTCGAACTTAACATTGAACTCAGGATTTTTTCATTGACAATCCATTAAAAGGGCAATTTTTAACATAAATAAATGAATAAAGGAGCAGTCTCAATGAAAATAAAAAAATACGCGCTGCTGGTTCTCTTAACGGGAATAGCCACATTTCTAATAATGATATTCATAACAATAAAAAGCGGCGGAGAAATTATCCGTCCGGCGGAATTCCCCAACAGCCAGGGTTTTACCCAGGCCATATTCTTTTTTGAATTTATTAATTCCCCTGCTGAAGTAAAACAGGTTCTGGGAGATCCGGCAACTGAAGCAGGAAAACGGCTTCGTCTGGGAATGGATACAACCAACAGGTACGATTTTATTTTCCTGTTTTTATATCCCCTTCTTTACATAGTACTTTTCTTATTCCTCCATAAAAAAATAATTCACGATGGAAACGGAACAGACTATAACCGGTATCTCCTTATCCTGGGAATAATTTTCGCCTTTATTATTATCTTCGGAGATATATACGAAAACACACTGCTTTTGGATATATCATCCCGCAACAATCTTGATACTATCGGGACACCGTTAATAAGCAGGCTTCAAATTGCCGTAAGAATAAAAAGCATTGCCATCAATGGAGCAACACTGCTTTTGGCATATTTTTACCTGCGGTATTTCGGAAAATCATGGAAATTGCTGCTTCCCATAGTCTATTCTATTTCAACAATACTCAGCATAATTGCCATATCCGTAAGTTCCCTGAGATATCTTGTGGAAACTGCGGCCGCTATTGGCATGTTATGCTGGCTCATATCCACAATTCATGGGGGGTACTGGGTTTTCAAAACAGGTAAAAATCCCAGTGCAGGTTAAGCTCTTAAACAAAAAGGGCCTCATAAAGAGGCCCTTAAAACTGCTTACCGGAAAAACATTAATCATTAAATCCCAGTCTATAAATGTGATCCTCAGTATGTTCCAGTGATGAAACATCAAAACTTCCCCAGCCAGCTGCATTCACATACCACATATGGGAATACAATTCCAGTTTATCCTCATTTACGTCATGGTTGTTCTTTTCATAAATAGTCCATCTACCGGAAAAAGTTTTTATGGAAGAAACCTTAGTCTGAAAATTGTCATACTCATTAAACTCATAAAACGATAAGTTGTCTTTCTCATGAAGACTGTCTTTTGTAAAGGTAACAGCACTTCCGGTTAAATTAGCATGTTCGTATAAAATAATGGGTTGTTCGTCCGGAGTTACTTTTTCACAACTGATAATTTCCAAAACGTCCCCTCCCCATGACTGGGAATTGGGGTAAAAACCATCACGATTTGGTCCGCCAAAGTTTGTAAGCGTAAAATGAAATCCTTTATGAGCCGGACCTGTTCCAGGTTGTGTATTACCGCTCCCATCGGGAAAAAGAAGCCAGATATCGCTCAGAACGATTGCGGATCGAACCTTCATGGTTTCAACCAATCCTGCTTCCGTATATTCAGGGATATGTACCGAATCTTCGTCCACGTACGCAATTTTGAAGTTCCCCTTGTAGTCCACTTGATCAAAAAGAATAACAGCTGATCCTGACGCGGCACCGGGAACAGGTCTGATTGATGATATTAGATTGTCTTGATCAACATCATTATAGGTCCAGTCAGTATAACTACCATAGGTGCCGGGAGAAACTCCCCAGGCAGAACCATGTCCTAATCCAAAATAATAATCATCATAAAAAAGAAATGGAACGCCAAAGACTTTAGCTGATGAAATCTTATTGTTAATATCGACTCCCAATTTTCCGGTATCTTCCAGGATTGTGGCGCTGCCCCCTATTGGATCATAGTTTTCATTTTCATAAACAATTACAGAATTGTTTTGAGGAGGGTTTACCGTTATTGACTTTTCCCATTTTCCACCGTGATAATTAACAACCTCGTTATAGCTCATCATAATTGATGTTTCACTGGACGTTGGATTGTTAATAATAAGCTGAGGATTCGCCGGGTCCTGCTCACTATAACCGCTCACCGCTATTGTATGACCGGCTGTTACTTTATTCGTAGTAGAAGACCTCCAAAACCATTGCATAATAAATGGGCGGTTATTATCTATTTCTGTTCTACATTCATCAAAAGTTAAGGCTCTATCCTGGAAGGTGGAATCCATTCCAAAAATTTTTAAAAAATCCCTAATAACATCCACCCCTACTTGAAAATTGCATCCATGATCCGGACTCAGGGAGCAGTTTGTATCCCCAAACAATTGAGGCCAGATTTTACGTCCTAATTCTGCGGTTTCAGATTGCTCAGCATAACATTTTCCATGATATCGTGACACCATTTGTATGCTGGCATTCCAACACCAATTGTTCCTTTCTTGAAGAACCTGTTTAACAGCTAATGTTTTGGAACTCTGGGCGTTTGCTGCTACTGTAACAGTTAGTGACAGCAAAAAACCGGTTATATATATTATCATTTTTTTATACATAATTATTTATCTCCTTATTTTTATTACTCATGCAGCAACGGCACTATTTCATCTAACGTGTGATGATCCGGTAATTGTCCCGAGCCGGTGTCAATTGGAAAATCAATATTAAAAAATGAGAAAATCATTTGTAACATTTCCAGAAAAAAATCGATGATACCATTTCCTGATTCATGCTCTTCTATTTTCTGTAATTCAAACTCTTTGAATTCATCAAGCAAATGCGCAGAATCCAATGGGTGCGCTCTCATTATGTGATGATTATCGTGATCTGATATTTCTTCGTTGTAAACAATGAAATCGGCTTTTTTAGTAAATGAACGAAGCAGTGAGCAGTTTTCTATTTCAAGAAACCTGTCTTCACCATAGTGTTCGCTCTCCAGTTCGCACAACTCTCTCGCGAGTCTGGAAGCACCAACAGCCACAATCTTGAATTCGCCATCAACTTCTTTAACGCTAAGCAGTGAACGGTATTTGCCGTCAATAATAATGGGAACACGCCATACATTGAACGGAACAACCTTACCTTCTTCATTAATCATAAATACTTCATGCGGTTTCCCCAGGGCAGCCTCATCGAATTCCTCCCGGTCCAAAAAGCCGAAGTCCTTCTCCATACCTTCCGGGATAAGATGCAAATAATCCCGAAATTGTGCGTTTGCTGCGCTTGAGACACTTTCCATATTGTCTGCGTAAACTACTGCCGTTAGCATAGACACAAACACCATTACCAATAGATACTTCTTTTTCATACCCGACTCCTTTTTATTTATTTCACCAGCATTAGAACAATACTGATCTTGTTTATACTTTAACAGAACCAGAAATGACAATTGTTGTCAACGTAAATATAAAAAAAGCACCGGGACAAAATTGTACCGGTTTTTACATTGTCAGCACTCCTTACCACTCTCCTCCATGCAGAAAAAAGGAAGGAGTCCTGTCAATGTAAATATAAAAAAAGTACCGGGACAAAATTGTACCGGACTTTAGCCCCTATTTATCATTAAAAATTCTGCTGTGCGTATTCCGGCATCTGTTCAAAAAGCGGGCAACTTCTCAAGTTGCCGGAGAAGTATAAACCGGCAGATAAATTTGATTGACTTACGATATAGAATAGCGTATAATTTATTAAAGCCTGAATAAATAATAAAACAGAGTATAATAGAAAATGACTCATATTTTCAAAATTTTTATCGCTACTTGCATCTTTATACCATGCGGCAGCGCATTTTCTATGGATCATATTCTTATAGATGAATCCATCAAAAGATATTCTTTTAATAAATATATTAAATATTATGAAGATAAAGAAAAAAAGCTCACTATTAATGAGATACTAAATAAAAATATAGAATGGAAACAGGACAAAAAAGAAAAATTTAATTTTGGTTATACCTCGTCTGTATATTGGTTTAAATTTACTGTGGAAAATCCTCTTGATGGAGCTTTCAATTGGTATCTTGAGTTAACGTACCCCATGCTTGATTCAGTTGAGTTATTTATTCCAGGTGAACCAGGGAAATACGAAGTAAAGAGATCGGGTGATTCTTTTCCTTTTAGTATCCGTGAAATAGAAGATAGAAATATAACATTCAACCTTTTTGAAAAGCCGGGAATTCATACGTATTATATGCGAATTGGAACAACAAGCGCTCTAAGTTTTGAGTGTATACTGTGGTCTCCTATCGCGAGCCGTAATAGTACCATTAATGAATATGTATTGCTCTGGATTTATTACGGGATAATGATTATCATGGTATTATATAATCTATTTATTTTTATTTCAGTTAAAGAGGGAAGTTATATTTATTATGTATTATTTATTGCTTCTGTGACATTAATGCAATCAATACTTAATGGATTTGGGTCTCAATATCTCTGGCCAAATACAATGTGGGTAAATAATTTCCTGCCGTCCATTATTTCTTTTGAGAGCGCCGCATGTCTCCTTTTCTTTAGATCGTTTCTTCAAACCGATAAAAAACATAAATTCTATAATAAAGTTATACTCTTTTTTGTGATCCCGAACATTTTGCTTCTTCCGTCTTTTTTACTCAATAATTATCCTCTGAGTCTAACAATATCAATAGGGACCTCATCAAGCTCAATTATCACTATGACAATTATAGCATCAATTCTTTCCTATAAAGGTTTACGGGAAGCCCGTTTTTTCCTTTTTGGTTTTATTTTATTTTTTCTGGGAGCTTTAACGTTTGAAGGGAGATCTTTTGGTTGGCTGCCGCACAATTTTTTTACCAATTCAGGCATACAGGTAGGGGCAGTTCTCATGGTTCTAACATTCTCCTTAGGTCTCGCCGATAGAATAAAAAAACTAAAAGATGAACTGCAAGAACTTAACATCGATCTTGAAAAAAATGTTGAAATAAGAACAAAAGAACTCAGTGAAGCAAATAAAAAACTAAAAAAAATGGATAAAGTAAAAAGTAATTTCTTCGCGAACATTTCTCACGAAATACGAACGCCCCTTACTCTCATACTCTCGCCAATAGAATCAGTGATACAGGGCAGTCAAAAAATTAATACAGATAATAACTTTTTTAAAAACATTAAAAAGAACGCTCTGAGGCTGCTTAAGTTAATAAATAATATTCTCGATATTTCCAAGCTGGAAGCCGGGAAAATGAAGATGAAAGTTCAAAAAATCGATATTGTTAAATTTTTTGAAAATTATATGTCTTTAATCCGGGATGTATCCACAGCAAAAGGTATTTCATTAGACTTCAAAGCCAGCGCCCAATCGATCATGCTTTATATTGATGTTGAAAAAATGGATAGAATTACCATGAATATGCTTTCTAACGCGTTGAAATTCACAGAGGAAAAAGGCAGCATCTTAGTTGAAATAAGTGAAGACAATAAAAATTGTTTCATAAAATATATAGATACGGGAATTGGTCTTCCTCATAACATGTTATACGTAATTTTTGATAGATTTGCCCAGGCCGACTCCGGTTCCAAACGAAAAAATGAAGGAACGGGAATTGGGCTCTCATTAGCAAAAGAATTAATTGAGCTTCATGGCGGATCAATAAAAGTAGAGAGCAGGTTTATTGAAGAGCACCCGGAAAATCATGGGACAACTTTTACCATAACTATTCCTAAAGGAGAAGAGCACTTTATCAATAGAACTGATGTTGATATTCTAATAGATAAAGAATTTAATGAATATTCACATGAAGAGCATTTTGCGGGAATGAGAGAAATGGACGACCTGCGCTTGGAAGAAAATAGTGACTATAACCAGGTTGAAAGCAGTATTGAAAATAAATCAGGCGCTTCAAAAATACTCATTGTTGAGGATAATCCCGATATGAGAAATTTTATCGGTTCTCTCCTCAAAAGCCTGTATCAAATTCATTTTGCCGCCAACGGTGAAGAAGGGTTATCATACGCGTATGAAATAAGACCTGATCTAATTATATCAGATGTTATGATGCCGAAAATGAATGGCTATGACATGACAAATACAATAAAAAAAGATAAGGAATTAAAAATAATTCCAATTATAATGCTAACTGCGAAATCGGAATTAGAAAACAAATTAGAAGGTCTGGAACACGGAGCGGATGATTATTTAACAAAACCATTTCAGCCAAAAGAACTGCTGGCGAGGATAAAAGTTCTTCTTAAAACACGTGAATACGAAAAAATAATACTAAAGAGAAACATAGAGATTGAACAAGAACTCAATACCGCCCGTTTATTGCAGCAGAGACTTCTTCCTTTGTCTACCCCCCAAATCCCCGGGTATAATTCCCATATTACGTATATTCCCATGGATCTTGTTGGCGGCGACTTTTTTAATATCAATGAACAAAACAATGAAATTGAACTGTATATTGCTGATGTTTCAGGGCATGGTCTCTTCGCCTCCTTTCTTTCTACGGTTGGAAAAATAACCCTTGAAAATATTTTTGAAAATAGATCATGCTCTGAAATTTTACAATTTGTTAATAATCAAATATGCAAATCTACGGTAAACAACAACTTCATAACCCTGTTTCTATGTAAAATTGATAAAAAAACGAATATTGCCAGGTATTCCAACGCTGGTCACCTCCCGCCAATTGTTTACCGGGAAAAAGATAATACTTTTTTTAAGCTAAACGCGAAAGGCCGTCCTCTTGGCTGGTTTGAAGATTTAACATTTGAAGAAAAAGAATTTCAATTTCTTGCCGGTGATAGAATTCTTTTTTATACCGACGGTGTTACCGAATGCCAAACTCCCCTGGGTAATGAATTTGGCAAGGAAGGTTTACAAAAATTTCTATCTCAAAAGAAAAATCTTCCTCCTGATTCTTTTTCAAATAATCTTATTCAGTATCTAAAAGAATTTTCCGAATCAGAAAAATTTAGTGATGATGTATGCTTTATAATCGTAGATATTGAATAAAAATGGGTATACCGGCAACAGTTGAAAGATTTAGTTGCTCCGCGCGTATTCCGGGCTATATATATTTCTATTAATCCGATACCGCCATAATCACCTTGTAAGTAAAGGCCATAAGCGGCTTCCGCAAGAATGGCTTTTTTAGTTCTATAGCACCTTCCGGGCACACTTCTCTACAGCTATAACAGCGAAGGCAGTTTCTATAATCAAATTCCGGCAGCCCTGATTCTTCTCCCGCTGCCCGGTTTATTGCTTTCGGATTCGTTGGGCATATCTCAACGCATTTACCGCAGGTTGTACATTTATCCTTTACGACAATGGGCTTAAGCAGCGCCTGGTTGGCCAGTCCATGCGCAATTTTTTTTGGCAAGGGCAGCGTTAAAGGTTCCCTGTTAACATCAAAATTTTCGACTTTAAACTCCTCAAGCTTGTCACCGACAATCTCTATCTCTTCTTGAAGATAGGTTCCGAGACCAAAGTCCTTACCGCTCTTTATTGTGGGCACCGTTGCAGGATCTACATCAATAAGCCTGCAAACGGTGGCATCAAGAGCTACAGGGTCTTCCGAGAAAAGCAGGAGATTCATATTGAGAAGAGTACCTTTTCTCGGACCCCGCCCTTCCATAGCCTGAATCCCATCCATAATAAAAAGCCGGGGGCTTACAAACATATTTAAATCAACCAGCATCTTCCCAAAATCATGGGCATCATGAAGTTTTATATGAAACTCAAACTTAAGAGAACCGGGAATACACCCGAACTGGTTCTTAATCGCGCCGGTCATTCTCATAAAAGTATGACTCTTAAGCTTGGACACACTTACACATCCATCCGCATCCAGAACTCCCCGGGCAATAACAAATTTTTTATTCTGCTTTCCTTCTTCATAATAAATTTCCTCACCCGTTTCAAAATCAGCAAATGTTAATCCCAACTCCTCGCCAACTTTCATTATACCTGACTCCCGGGCTGCCTCCTCACTGCTGCCCATAGATGGAGAATCCCCGTAACTTATTTCAGCTCCGGCATTTTTCAGCATTTCAGCCGCTGCCTGAAATACAGCAGGATGGGTGGTCACAGCTTTTTCAGGAGAAAATGCTCCAATAATGTTCGGCTTTAATAATATCTTCTCTCCTTTTTTTACAAATTTTTTTGCTCCACCGATAAGGTTTATTCCTTTTTTCACTGCCTCTTTTACAGAACCATAATCATAACTTTTACATTTTACAAGTGCTACTTTTGGCATGGCTTACTCCCGGCTTTTGCTTTTATTATATGCAATATAAATTTTTCATGAATATAATTTATAAAAAAATGGTTGATTGTCAAGTAAATTGTTATTTTCTTATTTTAAAGACCGGGCTTCACGGGCGGAACGCCCGCCTATTTTCATTAAGTGGGCGCGCCGCTTCGACCGTCGAATTTTCTACTAAAATTTCAGAAAATAGACCAGAGCTGCAGCAATTGCAATTACTAAAATGGAAATAATTACCGGTATTACCGGGCTTTTTTTCCCGGAGCTTTTTGTTGATGCTTTCCATGGAACGGCCCCAACATCCGTTGGTGCATCTTTGTTGGCCACAGGTTTGCCGCATTTTGGACAATCAACTGTAAACTCATGTACTAATTCTCCACAGTGAACACATTTTGCCTTAGCTGTCATAATTAACCTCTTTTTTATTAAATTTATAAAAATAAAAACATAAGCAAATCCTTCTAAGATACCCAAAAAAAACTCATCCGGCGACAAAAAAAAAATTTTGTGACGATCTTGCCAAAATGAAATGGTCCACAACGGAATTCCCGTTGCGAAAACCGACAATATTCTGTCAATTGATGACCTCTGGGCTAAAGTAAGCGGGATATTGATGAGTCGTTTTCACCATGCTATGGGATATATTAAAAACAATTAAAGACGGCACCTCAGAGCTTTTTTAATAAGCTCTGAGGCCGCAAGAATAAATCCGCCGCGAAGTATACTATTTTTTATAACTAATACATTCCTGTGTAGATGGTTTTGAAACAGTACTCATATTTTTTAAATCCGAATCAACAAATATTTTAATGTTAACATGCGAATTTTCATCATCAAGTATTTCTGCACAGAGTTCCAAATCCAACAAGGTGCCAGCAGTCTCTTGTTCTATTTGAAAATTAATTTCATTTAACGAAGCATCATCCACTATTATCTCTTCATTTTCCCCTTCCGCGTTTTTATATGTTATCTTTACCATTGCTGCTGTACTTTCTATTTTATATGATACATCATCTATCCTTACGCAACTAATGCCTATAATAATAACAAAAAACAATACGGCTAACCGCAATAAATATTTACCCATAACTCATATCCTCCTTATATATAACCGCCATCTAAAAATATTTCAGTTGAAATACACTTGCTGGTATATGGCCCTTCTACAGTAGAGGAAGACTCCAGCTCGGAATCTACATAGATATTCAATGTTATGCTTCCATCATCACCCGAAAGCTTTTCCGCACAGAGAATCAATTCCGGGTCAACAGCTTCGCTTGTTTTATTACCCATAGTAAATTCATGTTCCCAGGTCAATGTTTGATTCTCAATATATTCCTGCTTTTCATTTTCATCACCGGTATAATAAATATCTGCTGATATATTTTCACCGATTACTTCATATTTTATTTCATGAGAAAACGGCCCGCAGCTAAAAAGAAAAACAACTAGTGAAATTAGAAATGAAAGTAAACACTTTGAAATATTCATTTAAAATATCCTCCATATAAAAAGTTATTACTTGAAATATATCGAATAAAATACGATTCGACTATCAGGCGAAAGTATGAATTCGCTAAAGATCCTCTCATACTTTAGTATGAAAACGGGACCTCAGAGCCGTTTTGTATGAATCTGAATCGGGGGAAGC
>JAAENB010000250.1 GCA_024224995.1 bacterium
AATAAGTTCACCAGGGTGATGGTTTTTTTCATTGCGTGGGGCTTCCAGCCCCTCTTTATGAAGAAAGAGGCCCTGATTTATATCTTAGTTTTTTGAGAGTGCGGACCCCACTGAGTGGGGAAAATATACAGAAGAAACTGTATATAGACATGGGGCATTGGCCGGTGGTGGTGTTGACCCGGGACAAAACCACCCCAGAGGGGTGGAGTCATGTAGCTCGGGGTTTCAACCCCGTGGAACAGAGCAAAGCCCCGGATAAAATCTTCGGGAACAGGCCCGTAGAGGCGTTGCATGCAACGTCTCCAAAACCAAACCCGGGGCAATATCCCCGGAAACCGGCCCTGTATAAGATCCAGTTTTTATAAGAGAGTATAATGAATATAACAAAAAGAAACATATTATTTTTCGCAATAGTCATCACACTGACTTCCTGTTCATCCATAGATGTGAAGTACTATCTTCCGGTGGACCGGAGCAGGATCTATTCGGGGCTGGAAGTTTTTATAGAGGATTACGCCGATGATTATAAGGGAAAAACAGCGATCCTCGTGACCAACCATTCGGGGGTAGATTTTTATCTGAATAAAAATTTATTTCTCCTGCGGAAGAAAGGGATCAGTATATCAGTAGCAATGGCACCGGAGCATGGTCTCTACGGGTACCAGGACGAATTCGATAAACAGGTCTATAATATTGATAATACATTAAATATAATAATATATAACCTGCATAAGCTGAATAACAAGAGCATGGCAGCGCTTCTCAAAGATACGGACCTGGTAATTTTTGATATACAGGATCTGGGAATGCGTTGTTATACTTATATATCGAACTTAAAATTTATCATAGATGCCATGGATTCCTATGAAAGACGCATACAAAAAGGAGCAGCAAAGGAATTAATCGTCCTGGACAGGCCAAACCCACTGGCATTTTTGGGTATAGACGGCGCGTACCTGGAAAAAAAGTTCAAATCGAAATTTATAAGCGCCTTTCCAGGCCCATTTTTATATGATATGACACTGGGAGAATCGGCCCTGTACTATAAAGGGGAGTTCAAAAAAAAGGTAAAAATAACCGTCATAGAAATGGACAACTATGATGAAAAGATGTATTATCATGATACCAGTCTGCCCTGGGTACCGCCGTCGCCAAATCTGCCCACATATGAGTCATCAATAGTTTATTCGGCAGTAGTACTTATGGAAGGGGTTAATATCACCCTTGGCAGGGGCACAACCAAGCCCTTTGAATATATAGGAGCGCCCTGGATAGAGCCGGTCTCTTTTTGCAAGGGCCTGGAAAAGCTGGGAATGAAGAGTTTCCGGTTTCGGCCGGTCTATTTTATGCCCACAGTAAGGAAGCATAAGGGAGAAAAATGCGGAGGAGCCCAGATTTTTTATGTGGGCGGAAAGTTCAGCCCAACAGAAGTATCCTATAAGATAATCAAATATATGATGGAAAATTATAAACAAACCCGCTGGACTAAGTTTAAGCGCTGGTATGACGTGGATTACCTTGCAGCAACCGATAAATTCCGGAAATTTATAGATGCCCGGAAGCCCTATAAAGAATTCCGCAAGGAAATCTCAGGAGCGCAAAAGAAATATAACCGGAAAAGAGAAAAGTATTTACTTTATTAGCGTTCCCGCATTGTCAATTTTGCATTTCTACAAAAATGACCATATCAAAACTACAGATTCGCCATTCTGATTAGACATCCCCCTTTTTTTTTGATAATTTAATAAGTGAAAGAGAGAAAAAAAGAAGAGAAAAAAAGAAATTAGGGGGAAAGGATGTATCGGAAAATAATAGCAATAACAGCAGCTCTCGTTACCGGCATCACTTTACTCGGATGTTTTGATAATGAAGCAGTCACTATTGAAGGAAGTGTAGAGACAATAGAGGCAAAACCCTGGCCTCAAGGGAAAATATACTATCAAATAGATAGCGCTTTTGATGAAGAAGATGATAATGATGCCATAACCCTGAGAGCCATTGACCGGGGAATGAGCGAATGGTCTGAAGCCGCGAATATAGAGTTTCTCAACTGTGATGATGAAGCGGTAAACTGTGACGAAACCTTTGTGTATAATATATATAAATCCGATAGGAACGCCTCAACAATAGGGTACGGTCGTGACGCAAAGCTCTATATCAAATCTCCAACAACGCGCCGATCAGCAGTACACGAAATAGGCCACTGCCTGGGATTTTCCCATGAGCATCAGCGGACCGACCGTGATGAATATATCAGCATAATCCGGGAAAATCTTATCCCTGAAGCCTATTCTCAATACATGCTGGTAGATAATACGCTTATAGATGAAGAAAATTATGACTATGATTACCGTTCCGTAATGCACTATTCCCTTACTGCGGGAACCAAAGAATGGGGAATGAAAGCATACACCATCAATGATCCCGATTTTCAGGAGCAATGGCCCACATATTTAACCGGTACAGATAAGCAAAAAGCCCGCGATCTTTACGGGGAAATTCCGGAATAGGCGAATTCCTCCAAAATTTCCGGGATTTTTAGCTTACCAATTCTGCATTTCTACAAAAATGACCATATCAAAACTACAGATTAGCCGTTCTGATTAGACATTCCCCTTTTTTTTTGATACTTTATTAAGTGTAAGAGAGAAAAAGTATATTGTAGGGGAAAGAATGTTTCGTAAGATAATAACAGTAACAGCGGCTCTGGTCATCAGCATCAGTTTACTCGGATGTTTTGATAGTTCTGAAGCAATAACTGTTGAAGAAAGTATAGAAACCATTGAGGTGAGCCCCTGGCCTCAAGGGAAAGTATACTATCAACTCGATAGTGCTTTTGAAGAAGAAAATGATAATGACCGGATAACCCTGAAAGCCATCAGCCGGGCTATGGGAGAATGGTCCGAAGTCGCTAATATAGAGTTTATCAACTGCGCCGATGACGGAGTAAACTGCGGCGAAACTTTTGTGTATAATATATACAAGTCCGACCGGAATGCCTCAACAATAGGATACAGTCGTGATGCCAGGCTCTATATCGATCCGCCAACAACAGTTCGTTCGGCAGTTCACGAAATAGGACACTGCCTGGGCTTTTCCCATGAGCACCAGCGCTATGACCGTGATGAATATATCACGGTAAATTGGGAAAATCTTATATCGGCCGCCTATTCTCAGTATATATTGGTAAATAATACGCTTATAAATGAAGAGAATTATGACTATGATTACCGTTCCGTAATGCATTATGCTGTTTCCGCGGGAACCAAAGAATGGGGAATGAAAGCATATACCATCAATGATCCCGATTATGATGATCAATGGCCCACATACTTAACCGACACTGATATACAAAAAGCCCTCGATATATACGGCGAAATAGCCCAATAGTCCGATCTCTTATCTCGTACGGGCACGGCGCGCCGTGCCCGTACGAGATAAGATAAAAGGAGATTTTGGAAAAAATCAATTTTTTCTTTACAAGAGCGAAGCTCCGTTAATAAATATTCCCATGAAGCGTAAAAAACCTGTTTTTCTTCTAATCTCATTGAGTCTATTGCTGCTGAGCGCCTGCGTGAATAAGGACTCAATACCCGTAAAGAACTGGGAGATATTATACGATGAAGATCCTTCTCAAAGGGCGGTAGCTCAAAAAAAGGGATGGAAGCCAATAAGCGTACCGTTCCGGTTTGATCTGCCCGCTTCCGGGGAAAACCGCTTTCATTTTACCTGGCTAAAAGGTGAGTTTACCATTACGGGAGATACTTCCCGTTATTATGGAGTTACCACCGGGAGGATCAAGTTTAGTGACACAGTGATTATCAACAATATTACTATTGCGTCACATCCTCCGGAAAAAGTCCATCCCATGCCGCTTCAGCGAAGTTATCCATTGAACAGCAGTATCTGTGAAAGGAAAATACTCCGGCAGGGGAAAAATGAGATATATATCCGCCTGGGAAGCTATGGAGATGAGTCTTTTAACCTGGCTGGTAATGTGTATATACAGCCGGAAGAAGAGTTTGAACTTTCGCGGTTGATTTATGAGTTCCTCTATAAACAGGTTCCTGTTGGAATTACGGGACTCTATACCAGTCTTGTGCTTATAATCTTAATATTATATCTTTTTAACAGGAAAGAGCGGCTGCTCTTGTTTAACGGCCTTACGGGATTAAATTTTGTGATATATTTTCTTACCCTGTATATTCCGTTTCGATATATCAGCCCGGAACTTTCTTCATCTATTAAATGGGCTTCAATACCAATAATCGGAGCTTTGCTGATATTGATGATACAGGCAACCTATAAAATATATTATAATACTTTAAATCGTATTATCATTCCTATATTGCTGTGTCTCGCTGTATCAATCAGTATATTAAGATATGGCTACGCCGCGTATAATGCCGCCTCGATTTTAGTGTTAATAAACTATATTATTTTTATCCCTTTGCTGCTGTTTTTTCTGTACCGGCTTCATTCAACCGCGGGAGACAGGTTTCTTTTTTTCATGATGCTTATATTACTTTCCGTTTCAGCTGTTACTGTTACGGGTGAGGTGGCAGCGGCCTTAAGCGGCGGGGCGTATTCCGATCTTTTTATTATTTACCTGGCACCGCTTGGGGCTTTCATTTTTACCACCATCTGGGGACGGGAGACGATGAAATCAAAGATGGAACTGGAGCAGCTGTACGATACCTTAAAAAAAGAACAGGAAAGCCAGAAAGAGAATCAAAAAGAACCGGCAATTACCGGTATTACAGAGAAAAAATTGAAAAAGGTGATAGATTTTGTAAATGAAAATTATACCTCCGACCTGGCACGGGAAGGGCTGGCTGCTGCCATAGATATGAATCCAAATTATATGAGCCGTCTTTTTAAGACCTATACCGGGAAGAAGATCAGTGAATATATCAATGAACTTCGTGTCCGGGAGGCCGCGAGAATGCTTAAGGAAACAGATGAACGGATAATCGATATAGCTTTATCGGTTGGATTTGAGAGTCTTACCACGTTTAACCGCTCTTTTAAAAATATTATCGGAAGGACTCCTACGGAGTACCGGGTTTATCATATTGTGTTATAAGTTGGTGCAGGCGATTTATATATATTATTTCTTTTTTATAATTAACATGGTTACATCATCATT
The DNA here is from genome assembly GCA_024224995.1 of bacterium. The sequence continues at coordinate 5,150 of JAAENB010000250.1, forward strand.
GGTTTTGTACCCGTTCAGGGCGTGGAGGATATCATCCTTTATTTTTTTCGGGGATTTTTCGTTCGATTTTCCTACTACCGCTGCCAGGTTTTCCTGGGAGAACATTTCGCCGCTGTTGTCTTTTGCTTCCGTAATGCCGTCGGTATAGAGCAGGAGAATGTCGCCGCTGTCCAGGGTAAATTCAAAGTCTTCGTTGCGCCTGCCCAGGTCACTCATGAGACCCAGCCATAAACCATCGGTTTCAATAAATTCAATACTACCCGTTCCTGCCCGGTACACAATAAACTCCAGGTGATGACCGGAATGAATAATTTTCCCGTCCCCGTGAACCGCAAGAACACTTATGGTCATATATTTGTCTTCTTTAAGTTTTTCTACGTTATAGCTAATAGCCCGGTTAACAATAGACAACAGCCGCGCAGGAGTAATATCGCGATTCTCCCGCACTATTGTCTGGATCGCGGTCTGGACCATCATCATTACCAGGCCTGCGGGTACGCCATGGCCGGAAACATCACCTATAACCAGCCAGTCCGCTATCGTGCCGTTAATCACATCATAATAATCACCGCCAACTTCATCGGCAGAGATCATATGCCCGCAAATAGTATACCCTTCAATAGAAGGATCTTCGGGCAGAAGGATCGTCTGTATTTTTGCTGCCAGTTTCATTTCACCCCAGAGCGCGTCTCTTGCTTTTTTTAACTCCCGGGTCCGTTCCATTACTTTCTCTTCAAGATTTGCATAGAGCCGGGCATTGTCAATGGATACCGCGGCCTGGGAGGCTATTATTGAAAGAAGTCCCAATCGCTCGGTTTGAAAGGCGTTTTCCGTTAAGTTGTTTTCCAGGTATAAAACTCCCGTAACATTACCCTGGTTGATCACGGGTATACAAAGAATGGACTTTGGTTTTCGCTCCGCAATATAGGGATCGGATGAAAATGTCGGGTCATTGGACGCGTCATTCAAGAGCAGGAATTCTTTGGTCCTGGCTACATACCGGACCAGAGATTCTGAAAGTTCTTCACTCTTCTGAACAGGGATGGATTCCAGCACGGAAACCTCTTGACTGCCGATGCGGTCGGAAGCTTCAATCGTGAATACGCCTTTTGTTTCCAGGATAAGAAATCCCTTTTCAGCGCCGGCATTCTCAATAACAAGCTTTAATATCTTTTCAAGAAGAGTCCCCAATATAATTTCACCTGAAATGGCCTGTGAAGCCTTGAGCGCGGTAGAGAAATCGAGCAAATTGGAAGCGGCAGTGGTCGTAACCATGGGAGTTTCGAGTATGCTGCCTGTCCCTTTTGTGGACGTCGACCGCGTTGCGGTTCGTGTTGCTCTTCTTGTTCCGGACCTTGTTCCGGTTCCTATTGTGGTATCCCCGGTTCCGGGCGGGTTTTCCGCTGCGGTGTCGGGCAGAATGCTTGAATATTTTTCCTTGAGGAACAGTATTTTCGCGTCTGCTCCCCATCTCTGGAATCCGTATACCGCGTTATGCATTGACAGGGCTGCAAAGTTGTTCTGCTCCTGCCGCAGCAGGTAGCGGGCGTACAGTTCCTGGGCTATGGCCATATAATGGATAAACCTGTTTTCACCTGCCGATTGTATGGCTCGGGAATATAAGCTGTAAGCCTGGTCAATATTCCCGGCTAAATCTTCCAGCTCCGCTTGAACCAGGAGAAATTTATGAAGACAGTTCTCTTCGGCAAACAGCGACCATTGTTTCATTCGCTTCTGGTTGCGGTGGACTCCTTTGAGCAATTTTTTATTGCCCGCGCTTCTTACCAATGCTGTTATTATCAGGGAATGAAAAAAATAATGATCAACCTCGCATATGGATCCTTTTGAAGCATCCAGGTATTGCCCGGATTTTTTTATCTCTTTGTATGCCGCTTCGTATTCTTCAAAGAGAAAATAGGTCATTGCCCGGTGCATAAAATGACGCTGTAAAATAATCGGTATATCGTCATGAAGCATTTTTTCAACCAATTTGACTTCGGAAAAATTTTCATCATCAAGTGAGCCGCAGTTTACCGTCTCTCCTTTGAGACATTTTACAAACTGGATTACCGATTCGTTATATCGAAGCGCGCCGGGATCCCTGGACCGTATAATGAAATCATGGTATTTCTCGCAAATGTCCCGGACCTCTTCCAGGGGAGTGCCCAGGGCTATTTTCTCAAAGAGCATTGTCTGCTCGGAATAGACCGCGTAGCGTATATCTCCTGTTTCAAGGGAGAGCTTAAAGCTTTTTGATTCATATTCAATAGCCTTTTCAAGGTGTTCATCCCAGAGACTGAAGGCCACTCCAAAAAGACAGTAGATCTTTGCTTTTATGTTCGGATCAAAATATTGTTCGTTTACCCGGAGCGCCATCCGGGCAAAGCTGAGCGCTGAAGTCTCGTCTCCACCAACAATCCGTATAATGTAGGCATAGCTGATATACACAAAGGGAGAATAATGGCAATTGCCGTGTTTAAGAACAATTCTCAGCATAACACAGGTCATTACCGCCTGCATATACTGGCTGCTGAAAAAGGCAGACCCGATCCCGGACATTAATAAGTCCATTACCAGAACTATCTCCGGGTCTTTCATTTCCGGGAGCGTTAGCAGATCTTCGGGTTTTTTGCGGCCGAGTCTTTTTTTGCATTTAAGAAGCTCTTTTGCTACGGAAAGCTTTCCCGGGCTGCCCGGTATTGTTATTCCCAGTAAGGCAAGCCCTTCCAGTATAATCGATACGGCTTCCGGGTGTTTTCCCAGGTTGCTTGTCATAATAGCCTGTAAGTTATAAAGCTCCGCTTTGTCGGAATTTGTTCTCGACTTGCTTATGACATATTCGAATATGCCATTTGCCTTTTCAAAGTTCACGCCCAGGTATTCGCATTCTCCCAGTTCTTTATAACAGAAAAAGGCCAGGTTATAATTGGTATTCCAGGGATCTTTGGGCAGTAAGGATATTGCGGTTTCGAAATATTCAGCGCCCGAATTATAGGCTGTCGATTTTTTGGCTTTTTCTCCTGCCTGAATATTCAAATGAACCATATCCATTTTTTCTTCATGAGGGATCAATTCCCGGCCCAGGTTGAGATGGTTAATCATCTGAAATATATTGTCGTGAATATCCGTTTCTTCGGTTTTTTCCAGTAAAAGCTTCCCAATCTTGAAGTGTAACCGTGTTTTTTCATCTTCCGGGATGAGGGAGTAGGCTGCTTCCTGTATCCTGTCGTGATGAAATTTATACAGGTCGTTCCCAAAACTAATAAAACCGTCATCAATGAGCGTTTCCAGGAGAGAAAGGGTTTCGTCAATTGGCCGCTCATATACAAGGGAAAGAATGTCAAGATCGAAGCGGTTCCCGATGCAGGCGCATGTTTTCATGATCTCAATGGACCGGGCCGGGAGCTTTGTTATTTTATTTTCCAGGAGCTCTACAACATTGTCGGTCACTTTCATCTGCCTGATTTTTGCCGTGTCCCAGAGCCAGCCTTTATGGGGATCAATGATAATCATGTTTTCTTCATACAATGTTTTGAGGAACTGGTTAATAAAGAATGGATTGCCGTTTGTTTTATTATGAATTATTTCCGACAAATCCCGGGAAACTTCAACGCTGCACCGCAAAAAATTCGAGACTAGTTCATTGACGTTTTCGATGCTCAGGTCTTCCAATACGATCCGGTTGATGAATTCTATATTGTCTTGTATTTCATCCAGGGTTATCATTACAATATGAGAAGAATTTACTTCCGTATCCCGGTATGCCCCTATGGTAAAGAGGTACTGTATATCGGGGTCTGTTGCCAGTATCTTTAAAAGATCCATACTGGCGGAGTCTGCCCACTGGAGATCATCAAGAAAAATAACCAGGGGATGCTCCCAGGTGGCAAAGACACTTATGAAATTCCTGAATACTATCCGGAACCGGTTATGCGTCTCTTCCGGTCCCAGCTCCGGTACCGGGGGCTGGGCTCCCAGTATCAGTTCTATGTCGGGTATGACTTCTGAGATGATTTTGCCGTTTGGACCGAGCGCGTGGGCCAGGCTTTTCTTCCAGGTGTCTATGCGCTCCTGGTTTTCCGTAAGGAGCTGCCGTACCAGTCCCTGGAATGCCTGGATAATTGAACTGTATGGAATGGTTCCGGCATTCCGGTCGTATTTTCCCGAAATATAATATCCTCTCCGGGTAACTATTGTTTTATGGATCTCGTTTATAATTGCCGATTTTCCTATTCCCGGCGGCCCTTCCACAAGCAGCAATTCCTTCTGACCCTGGCTTACCAGCTCAAATGCCGAAAGTAAAAGTTCGAGCTCTTCTTCCCTGCCTACCAGCACCTGGGGGATGTAAAATTTTAGTGAAATATCGTTACGGCCTATTTCAAAAGATTCTATTTGCCCGGTGCCGGTTAAATTATCCAGGCACTGCCGGAAATCGGAATGAAGGCCAAAGCCATTCTGATATCGTTCTTCCGGGGTTTTTGCCATTAATTTGTGTATAATATCAGAAAGTATTTTTGGGATGGCCGGGTCCAATTCATTCAATGAACGCGGATTACTTGCCAGGTGATGATGGATGATCCCCAGGGGATCGTCGGAGATAAAGGGGACTGCTCCGGCTAGCATTTCGTACAGGGTTATTCCCAGCGAATAAAAATCAGTTCGAAAATCGACTGCCCGGTTCATTCTTCCGGTCTGCTCCGGGGACATATATACCAGGGTCCCTTCAATAACATCGGGATTATAAATCTCTTCATTTTCCCTGGTTATTACCGATGAGATCCCAAAATCGATTAATTTGACTTTCCCTGATTTGAGATTGATAAGTATATTATTCGGCTTGATATCCTTATGAACGATATTCTGTTTATGCAGGCTGCCCAGGGTATGGGCAAGTTTTGACGCGATTTGTAAAAAGGCTTTGATGGTTATCTTCTTTGTTTTTAATATCTCTTTTAACGATATTCCATCGAAGTCTTCCAGTACCAGGGCAAAAAGCTCGTTCCGGTCTATGAGATCATAGGTTTTTACAATCCCTTCCAGTTCTATGTTTTTGATTAATTCATACTCGTGCTTGAAACGGGCTATTTCCGACCGGTTCGGATAACGGGATTTAAATAGTTTGATAATTTTTGTTCCGGACTCTCCCTCCTGTCGGCAGCGGTATACTGCTGCGTGCCTGGTTTCATCGATTTTTTCGAGTAAAGTGTAATCTGCTATTGTATCCATTATTCCCGGTGTTGAAACCTGGTTCTATAATTCCAGGAATTTGAAAAACTTTTCTATCTCTTCGGGGTGCTTCCCCTCCGCGTCCTGGTATTTTTTAAATCGTCTCTGGTAACCGTCGATTGTTTTCTTGTTGATATTCTTATACCGGTTGGCATATTGATTAAAGGCCGGCATTCCTTCAAGCTTCTCCCTGCTGTCTTTCGGAAAAGGGATGTATTTAAAAAACATTCCCCGCACTAAATTATTAAGTTTCATTATTCCGTTTATTTCAAACATTACCCAGGTTAAATAATCATCGGCAAATCTATCCCGGTTGGTTCTGAGGCTTTTAAACCGTTCTTTTATTTTTTCTTTTGTTTCCGTTGTCAGTTTGTTGTTCTTTTTATAGGTGTTTACGTAATCAAAGTATTCCCCGGTTACGCCGCCGTCAATGGGATCGGCCCAGAGCGCTCCTTTAATGGTCTTGGTTAACTCCCAGCGAAAACAGGCAAAAGTATGAGCCATGTTTTTTTTCAAGTCTCCCATGAAAAATGTTGGTACTACGATCCTTCCCCTGGACCGTTTATTGGTTCCGGCCAGTTCCTGCCAGAGCAGGGTCTTGGTTCCGTAAATGGGAAGTAATATTATATAGGGTAATACCTCTTCCTGGATTATCTCCCGGGCATCTCCTATTTTTAATACTGTTTCCCTGAAAAAGACGGAAAAATCAATCCCCCGCAGATCCTGGACAATCTCTTCCACCTTTTGCTTCGACGTAAACATCGATTTTAAATTTCCTTTTACGGCGTGTCCCGTTAATATTGGAAAGGCTGTTGATGTGGAGCCGGAACAGACCGCTGAAGTATAGGCCAGTCTCTGGTCTATTTCATACATCACTTTACTAATGTGCTCGTCCGTGATTTTTTCCGTCTCTTCTCCTTTTTTTCTCCTGCCGCTGTGCTTTTCCTGTTCCCGTAAAAATCCCTCAAAGTTAAGACCCATTTCCGTTATACTGGGAACCTCTTCGGCATTGTAAATCTTTGTTAAAAATTCTGTTTCCATGAGGATGGGGATTTCTCCGGTTTTCTCCCGTACCCGGCCCAGCTCATTTAATTCCAGAACCTGGGACTCCTCCAGCAGCTCCTCATCCATAAAACCGAAATTAAGCATCAGCTTTACGGGCCGCGGTATTGTTGATTCTATTTTACTCCGGATATATACCTGTTTATATAAATCCCAATACATTTTCGCAAGATGCCTTCGCAGCTTCCTGCCGTCCGATTCCGTGCTTAATGGATTGGTCATTGTCTTAAAATCATTCATCAGTTTGAGGAAACGATTCCGGAATTCCATGTCTACAATCGCGAATTCAAATATCTGGTGCATTGAGCGTTTAAGACCTTTGAGGTCTTTTCCGCCGCCTGCTCCGGCTGTTTCTTGCGCTGTTTCTTCTGCCGCTTCCCGGGCTCCTGCCGGTTTTTTCGTTGTATAATATTGATGTATTTTTTTGATGCCGGGGTATACCTCGGTCATCTTTTTACCTGTCATTTCTTCATAGACAGAGTTAATTTTTACGATCAAAGAGAGGTAATTCTTAAAAAATGCCGGATCAAGACGCTCACTGTTCTTCCATTCATCTCCGCCGCCTTTGTCTGCCAGGTACACGGACCAGCTTGCTTCTCCGGCAAATAACTGGGCAAGCTCCTTTTCCATGTGCTCGTAGATTGAGTCTACCAGGGTCAGGGTATTTTCCAGTGCTTCCGACAACACTGAAAACATTGTTACCCCTATGGCGGGATCGGATTTTAGTATGCTTTTAAATAATGCCGGATCAAGTTTTAGAAACCGCTTTATAAAATCATAATATTCCTGCTTCTCTTCTACTACTCGCTTCTCTTCCTTCAAATCATAGTTTTGGCCAAACAGTTGATCATTCGGGGCTATTAAAAATTTCGCGCTGAATTTCTCCGGAATTGTTCCCTTGTTCGCGGTAAACTCTATGTGCAGCGTCTCTGCTTTATCATCCAGATCCGGTGCCGCATTGCTTTCCGACAGTTCTTTATATATCAGGCTTATATTATCATTTACCCGGGATACATTCTGATAGAGTTTTATGAACTTCCCCGCGTCATTTGTGCATATATTGAGTACGTTATATAACTGCCTGAGAATTGTTGCTGTCTGGGATATATCCCCCGCTGCGATTGCTTTAAATCCGCCATTTTTGATTGGATACCGGGTTATGCTTGAATCCTCTGCCGCTCTTACGGTCATTGTGTTTGGCCCGGTAAAAAGTTTGGAAAATCCCGAGACCAGGGTCTTTCCTTTGATTGTTCCCACTCTTCTGCTCTTCGATAGTATAATATCCGCGTCCAGCCCGTTAAATTCTTCGGACGCTAACAATATTTCCAGGCTTCCCTGCTGCAGCAAGTATAGTCCGTCGGGCATTGTGCCCTGTAGGAACAGGATTTCACCCTTTTTTAATACATTTCCACCGGTCTCTGCCATATGCTTTTTATACTCCTGATTTTTACTGTTGAGACATTATTTGCTGTTTGCGTTTTTGCCTTATTAGTATTTATCGGCATATTGGAAAAAAGTCAAGAGTTTCTTATATTTTCCATGTATTCCTCCCATTCCGTGGGCAGGAGGTTCTTTTTTTTGTTATTACACTCTTTGCAGGCTGCTGCGAGGTTCATTTTTTCCGATGTTCCCCCTCGCGCGAGAGGGATCTTATGATCCATTGTTAATTCGGCCGGAGGGAATTTTTTGCCGCAGTAGTAACAGGTTCCTGCCGATATTTTCTTCTTCCACCAGGCCGTTCCCCGTAACTCCCGGGCTTTCTGTTTTTCCTTACTCAGTGCGGCACTCTGCTCCGGCATTGCTCCGTATATATCCGGCTGCTTGTTCCTTCCCTTTTTATTCTTCTGCTTCTGTCTCTGCTGTTTACTGTCTTTATATGCCATATTTTTTTTATTCTCTCAAGAAACTCTTTTTAAATAGAGCCGGTTCC
>JAAENB010000251.1 GCA_024224995.1 bacterium
ACCATACCCGGAGTAATGCCTCCGCAGAACGTTCGGAACTCGCTTCGCTCAAACAGCCTCACAACCCGCAGAGGCATCACTCCGGGCATGGTTTACATTCCGAATTATGTTTTTCGGTATATTAAGACACGACCGACCTGGTTTAGCAGGAAAAAAATAGATCAGAAACTAAATAGCATTGCGAGCTGCATATGGCCTGGAAGTAGTATGGGCTCTTTGGGTTGTGAGGACTGTTTGACCGAAGGGAGTTCCGCAGCAATCCAAAGAGCCCGTACTTCCACGCCCGCGCACAAGCTAAATTTAGTTTTTTGAGAGATCCGTACCGGCAGACCGCTTATACCCTCCGCTTACGGTGGAACAGTACCCGGTGGCTGAATTCAGGCGTCCACCGGTTATGCTTGCGACATCACCGCCGGCCACATTCTGATGTCCTCCACTCACGCTTGCGTAGGCTGCACTCGCGGTGTTGCGGCTTCCGGCTGTAACACTGGTGTAAATAGAACTGGCGATATTATAGAATCCCCCGGTTATGCTGGAAGCTTCACCACTGGCGGCATTACCGTTTCCTCCGCTTATGCTTGCGTTGAGACCGCCGGCATTATTGCCTTTTCCTCCGCTAACTGTAGAAGTATTCCCAGCGGCAACATTCCCGGTTCCCCCAAGGACACTGGCGTACCCGCCGCTTGCAGTATTATACTGCCCGCCGCTGACACTGGATCGGTCGGCACCGGCAGTATTTTCATACCCTCCCAGCACACTGGAAAAAGGACCGTTTGCTTCATTGTCGTAACCACCGCTGACACTGGAATGATGTCCCAACGCGATACTGCTGTACCCCCCGCTTATACTGCTGTAATCTCCCGTAGCCTGGTTTTCTCTTCCTCCCGTTACACTGGAAAAATTTCCGCTTGCCGTATTACTCGCTCCCCCGCTTACACAGGAATATCCATTATATATGGTATTGTAATACCCAACAACCATCCCCCCATAAGAGGGATAATTATTCCCCTTTCCAATTACAAGATTATGCGACCCGCTTCGGTCATCTCCGCCGCCTGCCCGTGTTTCATTATAGCCGATAACCAGGTTGCCAAGGCCATTCATAATACCGGTTTCATTGCTATTATTAACGATCTGTACATTCACCCCGCCAAAAACAATCGTATTATCATCCCTTGTTACTCCCTGAAAAACAGTCTCCATTGCAGTAACCCTGCTTCCCAGGGCGGTAGAATTAAGCCCCTGCTCTTCGATTATTGTTCTGAGGCGAAGAATCTCATCCTCCATAGTGTTCATTCGTTTATACATATCAGAAAAACTGAAACCTTCTTCCGAATTGCCGCCGGAACCATCATTACCGGTAAGACCGGCCTCACACCCGGAAAAAGCAAAAACCATCACTAAAACTATCATCATCAAACTTAAATTTAAATTTTTTTTCATACGATATCCTTCCCTTGTATAATTATAATATTAATCAATCAATATATAATTATGCACGTTCCGTGCCAAAATACCGGGTATAAATATTTTTGGATATTTTTTTGGATATTTTGTGAACATTGTAAAAAAAAACTGCTACCTGATTGATTTTATGCCTCAATTATTATATATTTAAACTATTATAGCCCCGTAAGAACCTAAAAAACTTGACAAGTGCTAGATACAAATATTGAATTTTTATGCAAATCTCTGGAGAACAGATGTGAATAACAACAACAAAAACTCTTTAGAAGAGAGTATTGAAAGGAAAAGCTCAAAAACCGTCCAGAGAAAACAAAAACCGGGACTACACATTTCAAAAATCTCCTGCTTTATGGGAAGAATTGCAGCCCATGGGAGCTCAGGCAAAACTTACTGTTGCCAGCCCAAATGACGTATATGAACAGGAAGCGGACCGGGTCGCGGAGCAGCAGCTCGGTCTATGAGTTCGACAAAGCTGCGGATATATATGATGTTACTAATTGGAGTAAAAAGAAAAGGAGTAACACATGGAAAATGATTACTGGAGCTACATAGAAATAACTGAAGACATAACCGAGGATTACAACAAATTCATAACAGGTGAAAAAAAATTAAGCTATAGAGATGCAACGGCGCGAATTTTTTATGAATATGAGCACGCTCTGGATGAAAGTGAAACCGAAAGGATTATGATTTTTACAGCCATGGCTGTATTTGGAATGAAACATGGAGATATAAACCCGGACCTCAAAAGACATCTTGGAAATATTATTCAAAATAACCGGTTAGAACATCTTAAAGATTCTTTTGATTCTGAAGACTATGCAATGTTAAGAAAAGACATAGAGACCATAAAAGAACA
>JAAENB010000252.1 GCA_024224995.1 bacterium
CATATGCTATACAGACTCTAAGCAGCGATTTTTGTTAACGTTAAGTAACGACTTTTGTTATTATCATAGTACATATTATTACATAAATCAATACAAAAAAAATGGCAGAAATAATAAAAACAGTTACCGATGAAAGCGAATTCGGCGGAATTTTCAACAGGTTCTTTATCAAAAAGAACGTATTCCTGCGGGTAAATAACGAAAATGTCCAGGTCGATTTTCGCAGTTATAAACAGAACCGGATCCTTGCCAAGGCCAATGACCCCGTAAGTGATTTTAAACAGGCAATTTTACTCACCCGCAGTAAAGAAGATATTATCTCTATTGTTGTCAGTTTTATATCAAAAAGTGATGAGCAGGCATTTCTTCTTACCCCGCTTAAAATACAGTTTTTTGGCGCGGCCAGGAAAGAAGAAAGGAAAAAAACCGGTGCTACGGGAGATGTTGTTAAAGACGGGGAAACAATCGTATGTATTACGGACCTGGTAACAGACACGCTTGTAGAATATTTTATGACCAGTGAAAAAAAGAAAATTGATCTGGTAAAGGAGAGAGTAGAGGAAAACCTGAAAGAATTTTTTAATTATGTAGAAGCCTTTTTTCCCACAAGCAACCAGAGCAACCTGAGAATGAAATTTTTTCATATAAAAAGGCAGCCCATTTTCATCACCAATATTGAGGAGCCTCCTGCCAAAAAATCACAGGCGGAAATCTTTGATCTCTACATGGAAGAGATCTATAAGAATGATACTAACATGAGAAAAAATAAGTATCGCTCGGAATCGACTGTGCCGATCCTGTATAAAGCCATGATCCCCCTGGGATATATCCAGTGCAATAAACTTCATGAAACATCGGACAAAGAGTTTACCATGATAAGAAGAATGGGAGTACAGGTGTCGGACCTGTTCCTGAAGAATAATATTATTAAACCCGCGACAGACCAGATCCCTATTGCCGATGTTTCCAAAAGCGGCCTGGGAATACGCTTTCGCAACAGGTCTCTCATTAAATTTTTTAAGGAAGACAGTTATGTACAGCTTAATGTACAGCTCGCTGAAAATAAAAAAACTCCCATGCTTATTGTAGTCAGGAATATTAATATTCTCAGCGGCGGCGTTATTAAAGTAGGGTGCGAGATTGTGAATATTGATGCCCTGGGCGAAGTTTATTTCGATGAGTTTCTTGAAAAAATGGGAATAAGCACTGAATAATTAGTCTATAGAATCAAGTTCTTCTTCAATTGAATCGAGCATATCTTCAATACCCTCTTCCGAATCATGTACTTCAATAGAATAAAATTTACGAATAATAATTTCATAAAACGTTGCCACATAATGGAAATCCGCCATATCGGGTTTAACCGCGAATTTGTCGACCTCTTCGTGATTTTCATTAATAACCGTTATATAAATTAACTCTCCCCCGTCATTTTCTTTATGCTTATCAATATTAATGGACCCCTTTTTAAAATGAACAAAAAATTCGGTTGGTGATGAGGCTCCCTGCTCCCACCGGATCACGTCTTTTATGGTCTTTTTTCTAAGTTTTTCAAGAATGTTTTTATACTGTTCAGGGATCATATCTTCTACCTGTTTTCCAATAAAATTGATATGTTGATATAATACTACCCGGCAATCTTTATTAAGTCAAGATTATTTGTAAAAAAGATTGAAAATATATACCTCCTCCCCCCGCCTCCGGCGGGGGGAGGAGGTGTATATTTTCAATGAACCCTGATCGTTACGGAGTCACTTCTCCCTTTTGAATCAATAGCCGAAATAATAAATTCACCTCTCCGGGGAGCAAGAAAAAAAGCTTCATCCACATCCCCTTCTCCAATGAGGCGGCTTCCCAAAAACCAGTACACCCGGTGCGCGTCCTGTGCGATAAATGCCTTTAACGGGATCTTTTGAGATTCCAGGGGCAGGGTTTCATCGATCTCATACCGGGCAGCCGCAGACGGACTGATGATCCGGGGTTTATCCTTTACAAAAAAACGTTCACACGCGGGGTTATGCCCGGGAATGGACGAATATTTCCTCCCGGTTTTTCTTAAAAAAGATACAACCTCGGCAGGCCAGTATTCCACCACCTCTTCCCGGTACAGAGAATCTTTTCCGGAATCATCTCTTTTCAAACAATTTGAACATACCTGGAAATTGCCTTTTTTAGCAATCCGTATCCTCCGGTGAACACGGCATTGTTTCTCCGAAGAGATCCCGGGTAAAAACAGGTCCTTTTTAAAATAAGGACCGCAAAAAGAACCGGGCTTAAGCCCGGTCACGGGGCATACCTTTCTTTCAGCTATTCCTTTTGGTTTCACAAACCATGAATCGGAATTACGGGTAAGATAATTAAAGATCTCCATAACAAGAGGAGCGGCTTTCCGGACCCCGATTAAATGGGACGAGCCCCTGTTGTTGACATTGCCCTGCCACACGCCTATAGTATAATCGGGATTATACCCAAAACAGACCGCGTCCTTAAGGCCAAAAGAGGTACCGGTTTTGAGCGCGGCCCTGGCATGGTGCGGCGAGAACTCCCAGCTGTACGGAAGATCGGGCCGGTGGCACCGGGAGAGTATCTCCGAAACAATATAACAGGCCCGGTCAGAGAGCAGTCTTTTTGAAGCAATTTCCGCGGCAGCGCCCGGAGCGGCAGACTTCATTTGAAACCGCAGCGGAGAATGAAGCCCGTCCCGCGCCAGCATCATATACAGAGCAGTCATCTCTTCCAGGGTCATGGCAAATCCGCCCAGAACCAGGGAGAGCCCGGACTCATCCAGCAGCAGGTCTTTTTTGCGGGGAAAGAGTTCTTTCAGGAGTCCTTTTAAACCTCTCTCCTTCATACGGTCTTCCAGCCGCACCGCAGGAATATTCAAAGAATGAACCAGGGAATATGCCGTTGTTACCAGGCCGTTACTCGATTTACTGAAGTTATGCGGACTATATTCATCAAGTTCAATGGGAATGTCATATACTATTTTTCCGGGTGTTACCAGTCCCTGTTCCACTGCCCGGGCATAGAGAAAGGGCTTCAGAGAAGAGCCCGGCGACCGGAGGATCGCGGCACCGTTGATTTGGCCGCCATGATCTTTGTCGTAATAATCGGGAGAGCCCACATAGGCTATTACCTCCCGGGTCTTGTTGTTTACAACAATAACAGCGCCATTGAAAATTCCCTGGCTCCTGTTTTGCCGGAGATTCCGCCGCAGCAGGTCTTCACAAAAAGTCTGGACCGTAAGATCAATAGTAAAGCGGGTAAAAAAACCGCCGGGGTCAGCAGCTTCCACGAGATGAGGGCACCTGAAAGGATTTTTTTTCCTGGCAACAAAAAAATCTTTCTTTTTCATCTCACTTACAAGCGTTTTCGGCAGCCCCATATGTTCATGGATGCGGGAGAGTACCGTACAGGCCTGGTCCCGGGCTTCGGCAGGAAAACGGTCGGGCCTGTTCCTGTTAGGCGAGTTCGGGATGCCAATAAGAACCGCCGATTCCGTAATGGAAAGCTCCCGGGCGCTCTTGCCGAAATAGAACCACGCGCCGGCACCCACCCCTTCGATGTTCCCGCCCATTGGGATCATGTTAAGATATATCTCCAGCAGTTCTTTTTTGCCGTACCCCGTCTCCAGCTGCATGGCCCTGAAAACTTCAATAATTTTTGCTGAAAAAGTTCTTGGTTTCCGCTCAATCATACGCGCGATTTGCATGCTGATAGTTGACGCTCCGGATACCACTCTTTTATTCCGGAAATTCGCAATAGCTGCCTGAACAACGGAAACCGGGTTTACCCCGGGATGATAATAAAAAAACCGGTCCTCATAATAGACCGCCCCTTTTTTCAAATGAGGAGATATTTGATCGAGTGAAAGTTTGATCCTGTATTTATGAGAAGGAGAGAGGGCGATCCGGAGCAGCTCCCCGTTCCGGTCGAGGTAGACCCGTGAATAATCCTTTTCAATGATATGCCGGGGGAGCGGAAAAAGAAGATTCAGGACAACAAAAGACACAACAAAAAACAGCACCGGGCTTCCAATAAAAGTAAGGGGACGCTGGTGCCGTTTCACAAAAGACCGGCAGGGACCACTCAAGAAAGCGCGAAGAGCGGCAACCCGTTGGGCAGCAAAAAGCCGGAGAGCGGCACGGAGCCCTGCTCCCCGGTCCCATATTTTAATTATTCGATCGTACCACATGGACTTTTCCCATAACCCTGCCCACGGAATGGACCTCCGGATCGTACATTGCTTCCGCGTAAGCCTGGGGAATAATAAAGGTTCCAACAGATACAGCGCGTACCGTATATGAATAGCTGATGCTATGCTTAATAGCCCCGGTAAACAAGATCAGCCGGTCGTCCCGGATATCCTCATAGGCGCCGATCCAGTTATGCGGCGGCTCATAACCCAGGTCTCCGCGCGAACGAAGTCTCAGGTTCTCAATTTCAAACCCTGCCGGGAGCATATCAACAACCACAAGATTATCCAGGTTCTTCCGCGTGGGCTTTATGGTAAGGGTTACCACGATCAATTCTCCCTGTTCAACATTTGACAGGTTAAGTTTTGAACCGGACGAAGTATAATAGTTCCGGGTAATATCGAGCCCTTCGCTCGCGGGCTTAACCTCAGGAGAACTCAGTGTCCCTTCCGCCATAAGATTATAGAAGACTTTTTCATCTCCCTTATTTTTAAGGGTAACTTTTTTTCCCGAAAGCCGCGGATCTTCAAAAACACTCTGCCCCCCGGTCATGGTCTTATAGGGTTTACCGTTTAACAGTAATTCAAGATTGACCTTTTCTTCGGTTTGCCCTTCGTAGGTTTTGGCCAGGGCCATAAGCGCGAACACGTTGTCCTGGGTATTCGCGAAACGCCCGTTCACGGCCTTCTTCGCTATTTCCCGCGCAATGGAATATTTCCTCTGGTCTGAGGGATCAACCTCACACAGGGCTTTTAAATAAATAGAAAGCCGGCGCACAACTGAATCGAAACTCCCTCCCAGCTGCCGGGGAAAGTATTTAACCGCAAATTCCGAAGGAAGGATCTTTTTGGCGGTTTCTTTATCGCCAATAAAAGCAAAAGCCGATGCCAGGCGGCAGCGCTCAGTGTAATTAAGATCTTTCAGCTTGTTCTTCCGCACGTATCGCATGGTTTCAAGATCGGGACTTCCCGCCAGGGCCTTAAGATAGAGGCCATAGGCATTGGACTTTCTCCAGGAATAATTTCTTCGCCGGTCGAGACGCCCGCTGCTCACTGCCTTGCCGGCGCCAATGGCATTTTTGATCTTTGCAATAACCTTTGGATCAACAGCAAACCCCAGCCGGTTGGCTTCAAGCAAAAAGTGCGATACGTATTGAGAGGTATAATCATTGTTAATAGAACCGCCGGGCCAGTAGCTAAAGCTGCCGTTTGCCCGCTGCATGCCCTCAAGTTTTTTTATCCCTTCGGAGATATAATAATCAATTGCCCCGGTCCTTTGATGCAGCAGGCCCGTATCTTTTATGAGTTCCTTAAAATAGATAAGAGGAAATACTTTTGACGTAGTCTGCTCCGCGCAGCCGTAGGGATACCGGATCAAATAGTCAAGTCCTCCAAGGAAACGGATAATATGTTTTGGAGACGCGGCAAAACGGACCCGTTGCCCATACTTAATAAACCCGCCCGGAACCGTAATAGCGGCAGACTCTCCGGGTTTAAGCGATCCCTGTTCCACAACCGTAGTCAGGGTCCGGGCCGGGCGTACGGGAAGCTCAACACTGGTTTTCCCGGTTTCACCATTCCCGGTCCCTCGCAGGATAAAGACCGCTTTGCCGGCATCATTTTCAGCAACGCAGCGAAAATATATCTTTTTCTGGGCCCTGTTCCCCAGGGATACCACTTGTGAGCGTTTTCCTTTGATCTTTACCGGTCCTTCAACATTGAGTGTTATTTTAAATTTCCCCCACTTACCGGTTTTATTATACACATCCACCGGTATATCAAATGTATCACCCGGGGCCAGCATCCGGGGATAGGAGGCGGTAATAACAATAGGATCGGCCACGGTAACATACTTTGAAGCGGAGCCGAACCGTTTGCTGTTGGCTGCCAGGGCCATAACGCGTACCCTGCCGTTAAATTCAGGAATTTTAAAATGATGATTTACATACCCTTCGGCATTTGCCTTGAGTACCCCGGAATAGAGAGAGACTGCTTTTACCCGTTTTGCCTGTACCGGGTTTATATGGCGCCTGGACGTGTCCATCTCATCATCGCCACCGCCAATTGCCAGGCTTTTTGCTTTCAGGTTCGGAAGTATGGCGTCAAAGATAGAAAAAAGCCTGGTTTCCAGAGCCCGCTTTGCATAGAAAAAATTAAAAGGATCGGGAGTGCGGAACTGGGTTATTTGCAAAATCCCCTCATCCACTGCCGTTAGAACCACATCGGCTCCGGGAGTCGCTTTCAGGCGTACCCGCAAGCCGTCCCTGGACCGGGTTTCGGCAGCACTCTCAATATCCAGGGCAATTTTTCTGTTTCCCGGATCTATTTCCATATTTTTGATTCCCATAGATGTCATGGGAAGTTTCCTCATGGACGCCGTTGGCTTTCGCACAACCAGGGCCGATACGTAGACATTGGGCGCGTGAAAATCTTCTACCGGAAAGCTAATGGTTGCCTTGTTATTCACCAGCATCATACTTTTTGAAGCAAGGACCCTGTTCCGTTCCAGGCTAAAAAAGAGCCTTCCCGGTATTGGAGAATGGATATTCACGGTGGCGATATCACCAATCGCGTATTTTTCCTTGTTAAATTCTATTACCAGGTTCTCAGCGGATTCCAGGTTGCCCATTTCCACATCGGGGCCCTGGACATAGATGGTCTTACTCGAATTCATCCCCATATCCTGGCTGATATATATCGTATACTCTCCCGGAGCTTTTGGGGTAAACCTGAAACTTCCTTTGCTGTTTATATCAACTTCCTTATGATAAATAACTTCTTCATAGGATTCGGATTTATACTTCTTTTTAAACCAGCCGTATTTTTTTAAAATAGTATAATAGACCTTATGCTTTACCAGTATTTTGGCCCCTTTTATATTCTTATATCGTCCCTTTGGATCAATGGCCACATAGGAAACATCTACCGGTCTCTTTTTAAGAAAAATATTCTGTTTACGGACCTTGAGTCCAACGTATACCGGGTAATGGTCAATGTCGATACTCTTAGCCGCGCTCACGGGCCTGCCGCCGGTGTCAAAAACTTCAGTGTAGATCCGCGCGGTGAGAGCGGATGGCGGCTGAATGGAACCGGGAACCTCCACGGTGTATGTCTTTTTTCCCTTACTGTCCAGCACACCTTCGCCAAGGTCAATAAATTCACCATCGTATCTTTTTTCCCGGTCTACAAAAGAGTATCCCTTAAACAAAGGATGCCTAAAGCTGCGGGAAAGAAACCGGACTTTGGCAACAACCTTCCGGTCGGCCGCGGGCGGTCCAAAGAGCTGGGTTCCCTTGACCGTAAAGGTCACGGCTTCTCCGGGGGTGTGCCGCTTTTTGGGAACTTCAATTTCCGCTTTGATCTTGTCGGGAATAAACTCTTCCACTTTGAGATAACTCCGTCCAATTACGACGTCCTCATTGAGCCGCAGCGCGATACTATACCGCCCGGTCTTCGCGTAAGAAGGGATGGATATTTCAAAAGGGATCATTCCGCCGGCGGGAATTTTTTTCCGCACAAGACGGAACTTCTCACCCAGGGGATCCGATATATACAACTGCGCATCAACGGGGGGAGCAGCCGCGAGATCGAACCTTCGCACAATTGCTGTTATATAGGCCTTATCTCCGGGCCGGTATACGCCCCGTTCCGGCGTGATAAACGCGTTAAGCCCTTCCCCGGTAGAGCGTTTTCCTCCCGTATTAAAGCGGGATGAGTTGAGCTCGGTGCGGTCGAACTCAAGAAAGGAATAATCGTCCCCCTGTTCCGCAACAAGCAAAAAGGGCTTAAACTTTTCTTTGCTCACCTTCCAGTCTTTAAGAACGCATTCTCCCGCTCCTGAAGTTACTCCCTTTCTCATTACCTGGCTCTCGTGGCTCAGGATCTTTACGACAGCTCCCGCCACCGGCGTAAGCCCCATAATGGAATAAACTTTGACGATGAGGTCATTTCCCGAGTGTTTTGCCATGAGTCCCAGGTCGGTACAGAGGATATATTGCTGATCATGATTCCATTCTTCATTCGTATCGGAGAGCCTGATGCTGAACAGTCCCTTATAGTCCATATTGTGAAATTCTTTAAGGCCAATATAGTGCGGAACCTTTTGATTCAGTTTTCCATTAGTTACCTCAACGGTTTTAAACAGGAGAGACGCTCCAACGCCCGTAACATCCCTGGCCGCGCGCCGCCCGTAATATTCGCCTCCATACCCTTCGTCATGCCCGTATCCGCCGTAACCGCCGCTTGCGCCACGCAAAAAATGGACCAGGTTATTGCGGTAAACCTTTTCTATTTTTACATTAAATTTATCCAGGTTAACCGTATGAACCTGTAAATGCTGATGTCCTTTAAGAGGAAGGATCGATCCCCGTGAAGCAAAACGGACCCTGGGTTTAAGATCTTCTATAAAGACCGAATGGGTATGACTTTTTACCAGTTCCTCACCGGTTTTGGACCGCATTCCTTCGCTTATGGTTACCCAATAATTTTCATTTGGTTTAAAATTATATTTTAAGATCGCGTAACAATACTCCGTCTCAACAGTATATTTAGACAGGGTTTTTTCTTCTGATGTTATGCTAACGTGTTTCCGGATCATGTTTGGAGAAACAGGCCGGTTAAACAGAACGGAAATAAAGGTACTGCCTTCCACGGGGCAGGTTTCCACGCGAACAACCTGGAGTTTTTCCGTTTCCGGGAGCCGCAGTTTTTTCTCATACTCTTTTTCAAGAGGGATTTTCCCTTTCATGCAGGGAAGGCCCTCTTTTACCCGGAGAACAACATTTGTCCCTTCTTTCCGCCGCTCTATTTTTCCTGATTTTATATAAAAACGGGTGGGAATATTTGAAGGCTCCACTTTTATTGAAACGGGGTCGCCCTCTATGTCCATTGAAATATATTTCACCAGCTCTTTTATATCAACAGCGGCATTAAAGTTTATTTCCCCCACCACTTCTTTTTCCAGGTTCTTAAGCAGGTCGTAATTATAAAAAAGCGACGTTCCTTTTACGGCAAATTTTGGTGTATTAAATGAAAAACTCTTGCTTAAGATAAACGGTTTATCCGCTTTCATTCTATCAGTTTGCACATCTACGGTATAGATCGTAGAAGGTGACAACTCCCTGTCGGGTATAAAAATGATGCTTTTGTTATCTTCAAAACGGTATGTTCCTTTGAGAGCGGGGGTTATTTTAAAATAATCCACGCCCGGTTTGATAAAAACCAGGTCATGGACGGGAGTTATTTTTACTACACTGGTATCGGCATTTTTTTCTGTTTTTTCTTCTGTCTCTTTTCCGGCTTCGGTTCCCGGGTCTTTGAGCGGTTTTACAATATCTTCATCCGGCAATACTATGGGTTCGGAAAAATCAACCACGATATTTGCCCGCAAAGGAACCTCCCCTATTGGTTTGGTCGCGATTACGGTAACACAAAAAATGGCTATAAACGCTTTATATAGAACAAAAACCAGGACCAGGGCACCGGCGCTAATTCCCGAAATTTTCAGGGTCTTTTTATTAGAAAAAATCTTATTAAAAATGCCGTCTTCCCTGGCAAGGGCCTCTTTAATTTTAGCAAAAAGACTCTTTATTTTTTCCAGTAAAAACCGCGCCGCAGCAGCAATCTTGAGCCCTGCTTTTTTCAAAAGCCCGGGCTCGGCCGATTCCTCTCTCTTTTCCCCGGTAATGAGGAAAAACCTGTCATAAAACTGGAAAAGCACGATGCCCAGAACTCCCATTTTAATAACAAGGATGAACAGAGCATCATCGGGCGGTCCATCAATAAATGCCGCGGGTATAAGCAGTATTCCTCCCAGCAATAAAAAGATAAGCAGCCCCTGAACAAAATTACCCCAGAGCGTGGTAATAAGCCGTTTCACCATCATCGCCAGGAGGGTTAAAACAGGGCTTGCGTGAATAATTATAATTACCATCAAGAAGGAATCAGGAATATTGTGCCTGTACAGGGAATTTACCGTTCCCGCGATTATATATAATACCACTATGCTGATAATTGTTTTGATTAAAGATATCTTTCTCGGTTCTTTATTCATAATACACTCCTTCTTGTTATTCAGAGCTATTTAACGCCATATTGATTCTCCTGTAAAGCCCTTTCGCGAAAAAGAGCCGGTACAGATCCGTACCGGTTTTTGGACCTCAGAGCTCTTTATAAGAGCTCTGAGGTCGCGGCAAATTTTGCTGCGGCAACCATTAAACCGGGACGATAATTATAGAGGAAAACCAGACAAAACAATAAAGGAGTCTGCCATGTGGGAATGCCCCAGGTGTCATAGTGCCGTAGAAGATGAATCGCCCATATGTACAAATTGCCAGTATGTAAACGCTGAAAAATTCGAACCGCCGAAAAAAGTTAGAAGAAAAGAACGATACTGCCCGAAGTGCAATTCGAAGCGCATCTTTCCCTCTGTCCGGATTATTGATTCCGGTGAGGGATTTAGCCGTGACCTGGAAATTGAGATCGATGAAAAGCCCGGGAATATGCTGTTTAAAGGATCAAGAAGGTTCCTGGTAAGTGGTTCTCTCTGCTCCGACTGCGGCAACCTGGAATTATCTGTTGAAGATACTTCTCCTTTGAAAGAAATATATGCCAAAATCACGGAGTGATGACCTCAGAGCTCTTTAAAAGAGCTCTGAGGTCATCACATTTTTCAAAAAAAAATCCAAAAATAATTGCGTATCTATTGACTTTTCATAGAATTGACTATATATTATTAGGTATATCCTAACTAACAAGGTACGGATAATGGGATCAAAAAGAGATGAGCTTCTTGAAGCATATGAAAACCTGCTTAAGGTTAGAGGGGAATGCGCGTGTGAAATAATGAATGAATGCGCGGTTTCCAACCTGACAGTAAAGCAGATAGAGTATTTAAAGATAATTGATCGAAATAATGATGTTACGTTCAGTAAACTGGCTGAGATTACAAGGAATTCAAAGCCTACTATTACTGAAATGATCAATAAATTTATCAATTTCGACTGCGTCTTTAAAAAAAAGTCTCTCGACGACGGAAGAGTCTCTTTTATTCGCTTAACGGACCAGGGGGAAAGGATAGCGAGAGCGGAACAAATCACAATTTTGAAGGTTGTCGACAGGATGATTCACTCTCTGAGTGAAAATGAAATAGAAATCCTGATTACAATTTTTAAAAAAGTGAAGTAAAAAATTTTAAACGTTTAATTAGGGAAACTATACCTAATTAAACTATCCCAGGAGGATAGTATGACCAGTAATAATACCGAAAAATATGATAAACTAATCATTGTACCGGTTTTCAAAACCGTATTATTTCCCCATACTCAAACCAAAATTCATGTCGATAAAGAATTTGGCGAAAAACTAAACCGGCTCTTTGCCGATAAGCGGAAACAGGTAATCGGTTTAACCGTTAAAAATAACCAGGAAAAAAATGAACTTACACACGAAAGTTTTTATAAAACCGGAACTCTCATGAACGTTGATTCCATTCAAAAAAGCAGTGACGGATTTATTATCAATGTCAATGCGCTGGAACGAGTAGAGATCCTTGAATTCGATACTAAAGACGGATATATTGCTGCGAATCACTCCCCTGTTTCGGATATCGAGGATATGGACCAGGGGGAACAGAAAGAGATTACCAGTTTTGTTAAAAACATTATTCATGAGATCAGCAGCAATTTCCCGGGGTCCGAGCCCTTTACGAAGTTTATCGACAATATGACTTCTATTAACCAGCTTATTGAATTTTCGATTCCCTACATTAACTGCCCTGTTCCGGAAAAACAGGAATTACTCGAAACCCGGTCTGTTAAAACAAAGAGTCTTAAGTTCCTCGACATCTTGATGAAACAAAAGGAAAGCGTCAACTTTCAAATTGAGCTGGCCAAAAAGGTCAATGAAAAGAACAACAAAAACTACCGGGAATCGCTTCTTCGTGAGCAGCTTAAAACCATTCAGAATGAACTGGACGAAAACGATGATTCTTCTCCTAAAGATGAAAATTACCGGGATCGTATTAACGCCTCCCACATGCCGGAAGAGGTGAAAAAAGCTGCCCTGGCTGAATTTAAAAAACTGGAAACTGCCGGACAAAACAATTCGGAGAGCCATGTTATACGGAACTACCTGGACCTGCTGCTCGATCTGCCCTGGAAAACAGAAAAAATAAGTAAGCTTGATATCGAACATGCCAGGTGGACACTTAACAATGAACATTACGGCCTTGAAAAGGTTAAAGAAAGAATCATCCAGCATCTTGCTGTTATGAAACTAAAAAGCGATAAACAGGGTTCCATTCTCCTCCTTGTTGGCCCTCCGGGCACCGGTAAAACCAGTCTGGGCAAAAGCATTGCCGAAGCGCTTGAACGGAAATATGTCCGCATAAGTCTCGGCGGCGTTAGAGATGAAGCTGAGATCCGCGGTCACCGAAGAACCTATGTGGGGGCTCTCCCCGGCAGGATTATCCAGGGCATGAAAAAAGCCGGTGAAAAAAACCCGGTATTTATCCTCGATGAAGTGGATAAATTATCTTTTTCATACAACGGCGATCCCGCAAGCGCCCTTCTCGAAGTTCTCGATCCGGAGCAGAACAATACATTTTCCGATCATTACCTGGAAGTTCCCTATGATCTTTCCGATGTATTTTTCATTGCTACGGCAAACTCTTTAAACACAATTCCCCCTCCCCTGCTCGACAGGATGGAGGTTATTCAAATATCAAGTTACACGAACAATGAAAAATTCCATATTGGCAAAGACCACCTGCTGCCGCAAACTCTTGAAGAACACGGCCTCGATTCCGAAAAGCTCGTTCTTGATGATGAGGCGCTTAAAACAGTTATCGACCGTTACACCAGGGAAGCCGGTGTCCGGAGTCTAAAAAAACAGCTTTCCAAAATAGCTCGAGTCACGTCCGAAAAGATCGTTTCCGGCACAACGGATCTCCCTTTTGTTGTTCACGCCGACATGCTGGACGATGTTCTCGGCAGAGAAATCATCCGGCATGAAGAGATCCAAAAAGAGAATGTTCCGGGTGTTGTTACGGGACTTGCCTGGACCCCTGTTGGCGGTGAGATTCTTTTTATTGAAGCGACTTTTATGGGAGGCAAAGGCGGATTAACATTGACCGGCCAGCTTGGTGATGTCATGAAAGAATCCGCCAGGATATCGCTCAGTCTTATCCGTTCAAGACTTGCTCACATCATCACCAATTTCGACTTCGACAAGAATGATCTCCACATCCATGTCCCTTCGGGAGCCACCCCCAAAGACGGCCCTTCCGCCGGCGTTGCTCTTTTTACCACGCTCGCGTCACTGGTCCTTCACAAAAGGGTCGACTCCAAAATCGCCATGACCGGTGAAATCACCCTTCGCGGCACGGTCCTTCCTGTTGGCGGCATCAAAGAAAAAATAATTGCCGCCCACAGAGCCGGTATAAAAAAAGTTCTGCTGCCCCTTGAAAACGAAAAGGATCTTGTTGATGTTCCCGATGACGTTAGAGATGAACTCACCTTTGTTCCCGTGCAAACCATCGAAGACGTTCTTCATGAAACCCTTGGTCCGGAATTACCCAACCCGGAAGTTCTCTTCATGAATGCCGGTTTCAATTCCATGGTCAATTCCAGCGGGTCCGGGGCCGTTTGATGGTAGGACCTCAGAGCTCTTTAAAAGAGCTCTGAGGTCCTACCCCCCGAAGGAGCGGTTTCCGGGTTAACGAAGTAGGGAAACCGCACAATCTCAGGAACAAACACTAAAAACATCAAAAAGGCCCAATAAAGAAACAGTTTCATCTTCAGGAAACAGCTCAGGAGACATAATCAAGGGAACAGTTCTCTCATAAGGGCAAAGCAATGCCAGGCGGGCTTAAGGCGCGCTTTGAAAAAAGGGCTCTTTAAAAGAGCTCTGAGGTCCTACCCCCCGAAGGAGCGGTTTCCGGCCGGAATTCCCTGAAACAGCACAATCTCCGGAATAAACTTCAAAAACACCCGGTAAATAAACAGTTTCATCTTCAGGAAAGAGCCCAGGAGGCACAATCAGGGGAACAGTTCTCTCATAAGGACAAAGCAATGCCGGGCGGGC
>JAAENB010000253.1 GCA_024224995.1 bacterium
AAGTATCCTGAATATTCAGCCGGTTACATTGCAAACATTATCAAGTCTTTAAGGAGGTTCTACAAAAGGGAAAAAGAGCATAAACGGATATTGGAAGATCCCTTTCTTTACGTAAAGCTTCCCAGAGTATCCAGAATCCTTCCCAGAAACGTTCCCAAGGACAGGGAAATCAGAACACTTATTGCAGAGATCCCCCGAAGGAACTACAGAGACCGGGCTGTAATTGAACTCCTGTACGGCTCTGGACTAAGGGCTGGTGAATTATTGTCATTAAAAACCGATGATTTCAATTTTGATGAGGAACTGCTGACTGTCTTTGACAGCAAAAGTAGAAAAGAGAGGATTGTTCCCATAAATGATATTACCACCTATTCCATAAAAGAATATCTTGAGAAGGAGAGGCCATACCTCCACTACTCTACCCCACTGCAGAAAAGAAAGGATGAAAAGCGTAAATCCATAATCAATATTGTTTTTCTTAAAAGAGGCGGTTTCCCCCTTTGCACCTGGAAACTTAGTGAAATTATTGAAGACTACAGGAAAAAGGCTGGTTTGAAAGACAAGCTTACACCTCACAGTTTTAGGCATGCCTGTGCGACTGAGATGCTAAAAGGGGGAGCCTCCATTCGCCATATCCAGGTTATGCTTGGCCATAACGATATCTCCACCACCATGATCTACACCAAGCTTGGAGTTGATGAGTTAAGAACAGAACTTGATAAAATCCATCCCCACGGGGCAAAAACATGAGCCTTCTATTATCCGTTGAACAGGTCCACTTTTTTAAAAGCTGCAAATCTGAAGGAAAAAGAAAAGGAACCCTAAAACACTATGATTTGGCACTTCGCCGGTTTGCTCAGTTTTTAGACAAAGAGGGAATAAATGATCTTCGGGATGTCAGCATAAAAACGGCAGAGATGTATGTTTCATTTATCCTTGCCCTTACCCACTACAAAACAGGAGAGGATCTTTCTGTCAGTTCTCAAAATCATCTTTTGGCTGGAGTCCGTTTTTTATATAGAAAACTTTATCTTGAAGAGAAGATTTTAATAAATCCCTTCGAGGGGATCCATCTAAAAAAAACAGCCAAGATCCTTCCCCGGGACATCTTGTGTGAAGATGAAATGGAAAGACTCCTGCACGCCTTAAAGACTCGTTATGGTTTGTTTGGGGAGACTGTGGGAGAGCTGTTTTATGGTACAGGTATTCGAGCGGAGGAACTAGTCAACCTGATTCTGAAAGATGTAAACCTTGCCGACCATATTCTCTTCATCAGAGAGGGAAAAGGGGGAAAGGACCGGGTGATCCCAATCCCCTCCGGTGTTGTACGGGTCTGCAGGAGGTACAGAAAAAACCTGAAGCCAGGGAAATATTTCTTTGAAACTCAACCGGGGCATAAAGTCAGCAGCAACTGGATCAGGAAAATGCTTCACCAGGCAGCAAAAGACTCATCGATTGAAAAAAAAGTCACTCCCCATGGAATCAGGCACACTTTTGCAACCCATCTTCTACAGAGGGGAATGGATATTCGGTACATCCAGATGCTTCTTGGCCATGATGATATCTCGACAACAGAGATTTACACACAGATAAGAAATGAGGAATTGGTAAAAGTTTACAGAAGATCCCATCCCAGGGCATAAATAGTTTTATTTTTACAGATTTATGATATTATTCCAGTTATGCTCACATCTTTTGAAGATAAAGATATTTTTAAAATTCCTCATGGGGAGAGACCCATTTTTCATGGTGCAATCCCGGAATTTGAAGGGTGTAATTCCTCCCAAGATTTTTGGAAG
>JAAENB010000254.1 GCA_024224995.1 bacterium
CCAGGAGTGATGCCTCGGCAGGTTGTGAGGCTGTCTGAGCGGAGCGAGTTCCGAGCGTTCTGCAGAGGTATCACTCCTGGTAGGCATAATTTTACATTCCGGGTTGATATACCTTATATAGCCCACTCTGCGGGGTCCGCTGCTCTCAAGAAACTCTTTTTAAATAGGGGCGGTTTCAGAGACGTTGCAGTGCAACGCCTCTACGGGCCTTTTCCCGAAGCATCTTTACAAAACGCCCCTCGCAGGCGCACACCCCGATGGAATTGGCTCATTAAAAACCGCAGCTTCTGATCTATTTTTTCACTTTCTTCATGAAGACAGATATAAAATATTGTGAATATTCAACGAACAATAATACCAGGGCAGCAAATGTACGGTTTGTCAAGATTGTTTACAGGCTGCCAGTCTTATCGTATTATAAACCTGTCTTTTATATCTTTCATAGGTATATTTATCTTTCCCTCTACAGTTACAATGGAATATACTCCATTGACAATAACCACTGCCCCGGTGTAGGATTCTCCGTTCTTGAGAATTACCGTTTCAAGTTTGCCATATTCTTCTACTATCTCATCATTGGTTTTAAATGTATCTTTTTTCTCTTTTTCCAGGGGAATTTTAGCGGTTATTTTTTTGGGTTTTATCGCCGGGATAGTCGCTACTGCTGCAGTTTTTTCCTGTACAGCAATACTCTGTTCCAAAATTTGTCCGGCTGCTGTTTTATCAAATTTTGTTTTGTTTATTATTACTGAAGCTATTACAAGCAGCATTGCAGCAGTAAAAACAAAGAATCCGGGGGTTTTTTTTAATAGATTCATCTTAACCTTCTTAAAATAAGTTTTTTATTTGCAATTAATTATTTCTTTTATAATATAGTAGGAATTTAGAGGATTTTTTGCCATTTTTTTTTGTATTAATCGTAAAAAAATTGGAGTTAGTGGGGATACCCTATCCGCCGGATTTTAATCCGGAAGATATGGGTATTGCCTGGCGTTGAGTATTGTCAATCCGGTTGATAGCAGCCATACGTATCATCCCATTTAACAATAGTGATCGCTGCTATAGCGCACTAAAGCCGGATTTGTCATATACCAATTTTCCATTTATATACGTTGCCTCAATATTTCTGTCATCCCCAATAATCATTATCGCGAATAATTTTTCAGCTAAATTTTTTGCTGTACTCATTCTCAATTTTTGTAATGGAGTCACCGCGAAATCAATTACTATAAAGTCTGCTTCCTTGCCGCTGTCAAAATTGCCAATTTTATCGGCAAGTTCAAGTGACTTAGCTCCACCAAGAGTAGCCAGGTAAAAACCTTCAAAAGCTGATAGTTTTTGATTCTGAAGCTGGATTACTTTATATGCTTCATTTAAGGTCATAAAAGTAGATAACGTTGTACCGGCTCCAACATCAGACCCCAGTCCAACTTTCACCCCTTTTGCTTTTGCTTTTGATAACATAAAAAGTCCGCTCCCCAGGAAAAGATTTGAGGTTGGACAAAAAGCAATAGCAGAACCTGTTTTGTTCAAAACATCAAATTCACCATCACTGAGATGAATACAATGCGCGAAAACAGACCTGGAACTGGTAAGTTCGTAATGATCATAAATATCCAGGTAATTTTTCCTTTTAGGGAACAATGACATCACCCATTTTATTTCATTTGTATTTTCCGATAGATGAGTATGAACATATGTATCGGGAAATTCTTTTTTTAACTTTTTAGCCATTTCCAGTTGTTCCGGTGTTGAAGTAGGCGCGAATCTTGGTGTTATGGCGTACAGCAACCTGTCTTTTTTGTGCCATTTCTTAATTAAAGCTTTTGTATCGTTGTAACTTGTTTCTGCGGTATCAAGTAAATAATCGGGCGCGTTGCGGTCCATCATAACTTTTCCCGCTATTACACGCATATTTATTTTTTGCGCGTGTTCAAAAAGAGCATCAACTGATTCCGGATGTACTGTCGCGAAAACCAAAGCTGTTGTAGTACCATTACGAAATAATTCCTGTAAAAAGATTTTACTCATTTTAGATGAATGGGTTTTATCTTTATACTGTTTTTCCGTAGGAAAAGTATACGTATTTAACCATTCCAATAATTGCGCGCCATAGGCCGCGATCATTTCTGTCTGTGGATAATGTACATGAGTATCAATAAAGCCGGGCATAATCAGTTTGCCTCGATAATCTTTAACTGTTCCAATATTTGATTCGCTTTTGATTAATTGGGAATACGGACCAACTTTAACAACCTTGCCGTTTTTTGTTATAAGCAGCCCATCTTCATAATACCGATACGCGTCTTCCATTTTAGATGCCAGGCTCGGATCAGATTTAAAATCCAGTATGCTTGCCCGAAATGCTACAGGTTCCCCACCACAGCCAATGAAAGTTAGAATCAAGAAACTTAAGAGATTAATTGTAAATAATTTCATAACGCTATCCTTTATTTTTTAAAATTTAGATGTTTATAGTATCATAAAAAAAATAATTAAACAAGTATTTTTTAAGTCATCTGCTGTATTAGTGAGTGATCCCTCGTTAAAACCGGGCATAACAGACTTTATTGAAAGTGTTAGATTTATATTTGAATAAAAAATTGATTGGAGTCTGGATTTATCATATTCTTCCCTGTTGGGTGATTTTTTTCAGATTATAGGGAAAATTCTTCAATTGTTAAGGACTGGTTGCCGGAGACTCGTATAGCCTTACAGTTGAATGATGTTCCATTTACATCAACAATAACGTAGGATAATGTTTTTTCAAACGTAATTGAGGTTGCTGTGGACGTATTCTCCTTATTGTGCAGTGGGGCTCCACCGCCGCCCACAGTTAAATAGGTAACGGAATTTTTTGCAAGACGCTCATAAGTATGATCATGACCCTGGAATACAGCCTTTACCCCGTATGATTCAAAGAGGGCAGCTAAAACTTCTCCTCCTGTTAGATCTCCATGTCCGCCCGAAGAATAAACGGCAGAATGAAGGGAAACAATGATATGGTCGATATCACTGTCGGCAGAAGCCTGTGCCAGCATATTTTGGGCCCGGGAATACTGAGGTGAACCGGTATTGAAATCTTCATTGGTATTGAGCACAAGGACAAACAGGTTCCCATAGGTATACCCATAGTAGGCCCATGTTCCATCCCGGGCAGGCATAAGGTGATCATCCCAACTGGTGGAACCGACAAAGCTGAACTCATGGTTGCCATATACGGGTAAAAGAGGAGTTGTTGAAAGAAGGTATTGTTCAATTTCAAAAAATTTGGTAATATCGCTTTTGCTTGTACCGTCCGCGTAATCACCAACATGAATTATAAAATCAGCAGCCTGGTTTACCATACTCCTGCATACATCGGAATGAGCCGGGTGATTTGTCCGGGTATCTCCATACCCGATGAACCGGAAAGGAACCCTGTTTCCCTTAGCAGGAGCGGTATAAAAGGAATTGATTTCAGAGGAGATTTGTCCGGCAGAAACCGTATAATAATACCTGGTATTGGGAAGCAGGTTTGGCACGGTGTATTTTTGGAGTGTACCCGCCGGTATTGTATAGCCGGCAGCGTTACGCATATCGGGAAACTGAGAAACCTTGATTTTGCTCACGGTTCTAAAAGCCGTTTCCCATACAATTCCAACAGAACCAGGAGTAGAAACCTGTAAAGCCGGATAAATTCTGAATTCTTCAGTATTAGTTCCACAAGTAGTGACGAATATTAGTGTGGTTAGTACGGTTATTCCGGTAACGAAAAAAATTATATATAGTAAATTAACCGATTTTTGTTTAAAATAATTTGTATGCATAATGAATACTCACAATAGCATGTACACAACTAAAACAGTATTATCACAAATGCAAGCATTTATTTTGGGATATTGTTTTAAAAAACTTGTTTCTTCAGTAATTATTCCTGAATTTTTAATTCATCTTGCCTTTCCCGGCAATACCGGGTATATTATATAATGCCCGGTTAAGGAAATAATGTGTTTGCCATGAAGAACAATATAAAAAACATCAGCTGTTTATGGATTCTTTTTTTGATCGTGTTTTCGCTGTCATGTGAGGGGCTAAGCGGCCTTTTAGTAAAAGAAAACTCCACAGGAACTTTTTCTATTGATAGTGCTGAAGATAGTTATGTTCATGGGCTTAACGCGGGGACGAATTACGGGAATGATGCCCTTTTGGTGGTAAAATACAATGCCGATCCAAATTTAATGAGAAAATCATACTTTAAATTCGATATTTCTTCTTTAGCTGATTCAAGAACTGTCACTTCCGCGCGATTTTTTGTATACGCAAAAGGTGATGATTCCGCGCAAACTGTTGACGCCTATGGTGTTAATGACGATTCATGGACAGAGTTGAGTATAGTTTATAATAACAGGCCCCTGTCTTCCGTTTTTATTGACCAGGCAGTCATTCCCGATGACGCGTATGCCTGGCATTCTTTTGATGTTACTTCGTATACTGCAGGCCAATATGATGTTGATGATATTGTGAGCCTCTGCGTTGAAGACATTCCTCCGGGATCGAGCGGGAGTGGGCTGTCGTATTATTATAGCAGGGAAAGCGCGGATAACCATCCTTTTTTGGAAATTGTATTGGAGTAAAGTTTGTTTTACACTTCACCTTTTTGCCTCAGAAATTTTTCAAAACATGAGCTTGACAATGTATTAAATAACGGGTATTATTATTTAATACAGATACCGGCTATGGGAGTGGAGGAAAAGGAATGAACAGACGAAAATTGGTTTTTATTGGATTCATATGTGGAATATTCGCTATGGGAGCTTTGCTTGAAGCCGGAGGCGTTCGAGAAGTTTTTTCTATGAATAGCAGCGTACACAGAAGGCATAAAAAGGAACTTGTCATTTTCACTCATAAAAAGCATTCCACTAAATTTAAGTGCGGAACCTGTCATCATGGCAGTAAACATCAACCGCTAAACATCAGGTATAGCGATAAGGTAAAAAAATGCCAGGAATGCCATAGATTGCCGGGCTATAAAAGCAAAGGTTTATCTGAGAGTCAAAAATTACGATATCATAGATACGCGCTTCATACCAAATGTAAAGGATGTCATAAAATTAGTGAAAAACTTGATAAAAAAAATAAAATTAAGGCACCTGTCAAATGTAGAAGCTGTCATGTAAGAAGATAATTGTATCACTTACAGTCAGGAACTTTTCTATAAAAATAAAAAAATTGGAGGCTGAATATGAGTATGTTTTGTAATCAATGCCAGGAAGCTGCAAAAGGGACCGGATGCGAGGGCACACGCGGGGTATGCGGTATTACTGAAGCTGTAATTAATCTGCAGGATGTTGCCGTTTATACTTTAAAAGGGATCGCGATTTACAGTACAAAGGCAAGAGAACTGGGTGTCGAAAATGATAAAGTAAACCGGTTTTTTGTGGATGTTCTATTTAAAACCATCACTAATGCCAATTTTTCCCGGGTCCATGCCATGGAGTTTATCCAGGAAGGACTCGAACTAAGAGAGGTGATAAAAAAAGCCCTTCTTGATAAAGGCGGGAAACTCCCGGACAATCTTCCGGACTGCGCTGTCTGGACCGGCTCAACAGAAGAGGATTTTATAAAAAAAGCAGCGGAAATCGGCAGTAAAATAGATGCTCCCAATGAAGATGTCCGCTCTCTCCGCGCGCTGGTGCTTTACGGTTTAAAAGGCGCTGCCGCGTACATAGAACATTCTTTTAATCTCGGATATGAGAATAATGAGATCTACGCGTTTATGCAGAAAGCGGTTGCAGCTCTTACAGATGACTCCATGAGCGCTGATGAATTAACTGCCCTTGTCCTTGAAACAGGAAAATGCGGTGTTGACTGTATGGCAATGCTCGATAAAGCAAATACTGAAACATATGGAAATCCGGAACTCACCCAGGTAAATATCGGCACTGGCAGTAACCCCGGGATTTTAATCAGCGGGCACGACCTGAAAGATATGGAGGAACTTTTAAAACAAACTGAAAATTCTGGTGTGGATGTTTACACCCACTCAGAAATGCTTGCCGCCAATTCCTATCCTGAGCTTAAAAAATATAAACATTTTGTGGGCAATTACGGCAACGCGTGGTGGAAACAGGCAGCTGAGTTTGAAACCTTTAAAGGCCCCGTCCTTTTTACTTCCAACTGTCTTATCCCGCCAAAAGATTCTTATAAAGACAGGATCTATACCACAGGCGCCGTTGGATTTGACGGGGTAGCGCATATTCCGGACAGAGAAAAAGGGAAAATGAAAGATTTTTCCGCCATCATTGAACATGCAAAAAAATGCAGTCCTCCCGAAGCAATTGAGTCGGGCAGTATTACGGCAGGATTTGCCCATAACCAGGTGCTTGCCCTGGCCGACAAAGTGGTAGAAGCAGTAAAAAGCGGTGCCGTTAAAAAATTCGTTGTTATGGCAGGCTGTGACGGCAGGATGAAAAGCAGGAGTTACTACACCGAATTTGCTGAGGCCATGCCCAAAGACAGTATTATTTTAACCGCAGGCTGCGCGAAATTCAGGTACAACAAACTGGACATGGGAGATATCGGCGGTATCCCGCGGGTACTCGATGCCGGGCAGTGCAACGACTCCTATTCCCTGGTAGTTATCGCCATGAAACTCCAGGAAGTATTCGAGCTGGATGATATTAATAAGCTTCCTATTGCCTACAATATTGCCTGGTATGAGCAGAAAGCAGTTATCGTACTTCTGGCTCTTTTGCACCTGGGAGTTAAAAACATCCACCTCGGGCCAACACTCCCGGCTTTTCTTTCGGAAAATATCACCAAAGTTCTCGTTGAAAACTTTAATATCGGCGGTATTGCCAGTGTGGAAGATGATATTAAAATGTTTTTCTCATAAAAATTAAACCGGAAACCTTTTTAATAAATCCGGGTAATCGATGGATTACCCGGATTCCTCTGTGTCTCTCAAGAAACTGGAATTTAAAACGAGCCCTCTTCTTCATAACGAGGGGCTGGAAGCCCCACGCTATGAGAAAAACCCATAGCCCTGGGAAACTAATTTATAAACAGAGCTGTTCCCGGAAGATGTTATCCGGGGTTCTGCTCTGCTGCCCTATGGGGTTGAAACCCCGGGCTAAAATTGACTAATTTTCAAAAACTCTTGCGCCCCCTTTGGGGGTTGGGGGGGGGCCGACAGAAACAGACCCCGGTGTCGACACAGTTTCTTCCGTATTTTTTCCCTGCTTCGCAGGGGCCGCACTCTTAAGAAAACCTTTTTTAACAGGAAATTCCCGGGTGTTTAAAACAATACTCAGTTTGCAAGATTATTTTTTGTGATTCAAAAGATTTTATGCTTTATTTCTTTTCATCAGAACCATGGTCACATCGTCGTCACAGTCATAATTTTCCAATTCCTTCAATATCTCATCCTTTATTTCTTCAACGGGCCTGTTGCCGAACCTATCGAAAATATCTTTAAGCCTGTGATCACCAAACATATCCTCTTTCGGGTCTCTTTGATCTTTAACACTCCCTTTTTTCCATGCTTCGGTAATACCGTCGGTATAGACCAGCATGGTATCACCGGGGTTCAGAAATAAACAGTCATCGGTCAATCGCTCTTGAATGTCATCGAACAGGCCGATCCACATCCCCTGGGTCTCACACAATTCCACTCTATTTGAATCGGCCCGGAATATCATAATATCCTGGTGCAAGCCGGAAAAAACAAATTTACCCTTCTCATGTGCCGCAAAGACCGTCATGGTAATATATTTATTCTCATTCATCCGGATATTGTTTTCTTTAATTACTTTGTTTATGATCGTTAACAATGTCGACGGCGGAAGGTCCGGGTGCTGCGCCAGAACCGTATGAAGCGCGGTCTGCACCATCATCATGATAAGTCCCGCAGGCACGCCATGTCCCGAAACATCACCGATAACGACCCAGTCCCGGCTGCCGATATTGATAACGTCATAGTAATCCCCACCCACATCATCGGCAGGATTCATATACCCGGTAATTTCATAATCGTTAATGACCGGATTGAGAGGCAGCAGCGCCGTCTGGATATTTGCCGCGATCTCAATCTCTTTTCCAAGCCTGGCGGAATTTTCTCGATGCACCAGGAGCCGGGCATTCTCAATGGAAATGGCAGCCTGTGAAGAGAGTATTCGCAGCAGTCCAATCCTTTCATCAGTAAAACAGTTTGTGGTAAGATTATTTTCAAGATAGAGAATCCCCGAGGTTTTTCCCTTATACGTTATTGGCGCGCAGAGAAGAGATTTAATTTTATTTTGTATGATATAAGAATCACCGGTAAAATCACCCTCCTGGTGGGCGTTATTTAATACAATATTTTCACCGGTCCTGTTTACGTAGTGTACTATTGTTGATGAGAGCCTGGTGTTATTTTTTATTGAATCTATTGAATCTATTGAAATAGTCTCAACTTCGTTAATCTCCTTATCGGCCTCACCTTCCGCTTCAATATAGAGATTTTTATTCTCTTCATTTTCTAAAATCAAAAATCCTTTTTGAGCGCCGGCGTTTTCAATTGAAAATTTCATAATTTCTTTTAAAAGCCTGCCGAGATCGGTTTCACTCGACAGGGTTTGTGATACTTTTATTACCGTGGACAGATCAATCGATTCAGAAGAAGAAGAAGAACCGGTGGTATCGATGACACTGGCGGAGGTTATTGTTTCGGAAGATGGGTCGGTTTCCCTGGAATATGATTTAAGTAAGAGCCGGTATTGTTCTTCAAGATGTTTCACTTTACCCTTCGCGCCCCACATGCGATAGGTGTTGCGCGCTTCCGCCATATAGGCAGCGGCAACTTTTTCCTCGTTGAGACCAAGCCAGAATTTTGCCGTCAGCTCCAGCGCCAGGGCTTCTTCCCGGAGAAATTTATTTTCATGGGCAAGCGCGGCAGCACTCTTGTAGTGATCCAGGGCTTTGAGTTTCTCTCCCTGAACGCGGGCAATTTCAGCTTCCACAAGGAGATATTTATGGCGGTAATTCTCCGGAGCATGAAGAGCCCATTTCTTCATTTTTTTCTGGTTTCTCCTTACTGTTCTCAGGAATTCTTTTTGTACCGGTTTTTGTTCCGTAGAGAAAAGCGCAAGTCGCACCAGGGAGTCATAAAAATTGATGATCGGCACTATAGGATGTGAGACCTGTTTAACCGTATAAAATTTAGCAAATTCCGCGTTTTTGAGCGCTTCTTTATTATTTTCAAAAAAATAGTTAAGGTATAATAAATTATAATAAAAATTAAATAACGCAATTAAGTCGTTTGTTTTTTTGTGCAGCGGCAGCATTTCATTTTCGTCGTAGGATGAACCAACTAAGGTACAGGGATCAAGAGACTTCCCCCGAACGTTTAAAATAACCTGGTGAAGCATGAGATGGTAGTTAAGAGTCGTATCCTGATGGAGTTTTCTGATCGTTTCGGCATATTTCGCAATCTCTTTTTCAACTCCCGCCAGTTCCGCACCGGAATTAAATAAATAAAGACAATACAGATTAATGGATAAAGCAGCAAATTCCAGGTCACCAGTCTCAAGTCCTGCTGTATATGCCTCAAGTAATGGCTGAAGCGAATCCCGCAGGGGTCTTTTCCAGTGATTTACCATAGACCAGACGATACACCAAACCCTTGATTTGGTTTTTTTGATATTAAATTTTTCAACAAGATTCAGCGCAAGTTCACCATACTTATAACCGGCGTTTATATTTCCAAAAACGCCGCAATAAATCATACCAAAAGCGGCATAGGAATAAGGCGAATAAATGCTGTTGCCGTATTTGACCGATAATCTGACTGTATTCACGACTCCAAGGAGAAGCATTTCCGGAGCGGCATTATAAGCGGATGTACCGAGCCCGGTTAATATTTGCATAACAGCAAGTTTATAGGGGTCTTTCATTTCCGGAAGGGTTGCCAGGTTCTCAACGGGTTTACCCATTAACGAGAGCCTGGTCAAAAGAAGTTTATATACAATCCGTAATTTACTCGGTTCACCGGGCATCCTTAGTCCCAGTAACCTGAGAGCAGTCAAACCAATCCCTATCCCTTCCAGCGGTTGATACCGAGCGGTACAGGCAAAAATTTTAGCCTCATAAACTTTAATTGTATCCAGAATTGTCTGCGTATTTTGAAAAATTTCTTCCGCCAATTTTTCCATTGTTTCATACTTAGCGGTCAGTTTAGCCGCCACAATCGCTTTCTGGTGTAATTCCAGGGTGAAATTATAGCTCTGCTGCCAGCAGTTTTCCTCAAGAAGTCCTATTCCCGTCTCCAAATAATTCAATGCCGACGCGTAGGCGCTCGAAACCAGGGCTTTTTTCCCGGCCGTGAGATTGAGTTCAGCAAGGCTCTGTTTTTCAGACTCTTCTGTTACCAGGTCTATCCCGGCATTCAATTGATTAACAATATAAAATATTTTTTCCCGCAGCTCTTCGTTTTTTGTATTCCGGAACTCCAGCTTTCCGATGCGGTAGTGCAGCAGACTTTTTTCTTCATCGGGAATGAGGGAGTACGCCGCCTCCTGTATACGGTCATGACTGAATCTGTACATATCATCAATTTTATTAAGCATACCTTCCTTTAAAACTTCATTCAATGCCGGTAGAATATTTTCCGGCAATTGCTCGCATAGCGTTATCACGGTGGCATGATTAAAAGAGCTGCCCACACAGGACCCCAACTTCAAAACTTTCTGCGCGGGCTCTGGGAGATCAATAATATTCATTGCCATAAGGCCAATAACATTTGTAGTAGCCCGCACCTCTTCAATCCCTGTTATATCCCAAAACCAGCCGTCTTCAAAGGAAAACTCAATCAGGCTTTCTTTATAAAGGGATTTCAAAAACTCATTGATAAAAAAGGGATTACCACTGGTCTTCCGGATCAGAAGCGCGGCCAGGGGTTTCGTCTCCTCCATGGGTCGATTCAGCGTATCGCCAAGGAGCCGGTTCACCGGTGACTCCTTCAAAGGCTGTAAAGATATCGTATTCACTGATACGCCGATTTCTTGAATTTCCTCCACCATGAGAATCAAGGGGTGAGACGCCGGGGTCTCATTATGGCGGTAGGTACCTATGACAAATAGATGTTTTATATCACGATCGATCGTAAACAGTACCAAAAGATGCAAAGTACCTAAATCAGTCCATTGGAGATCGTCCAGGAAAAGAACCAGGGGGTGTTCTTTGCTCGCCAGAATTCTTATGAATTCCTGGAATACCAGGTTGAACCTGTTTTGAGATTCAGCGGACCCTAATAATGGAACATCGGGCTGTTTGCCAATAATCAACTCAAATAAAGGGAGAATATCAGTAATAATTTTGCCGTTTGGCCCCAGTACGGATAAAATTTTTTCTTTCCATAGAGCAATTTTAGCTTTATCTTCAGCAAGGATCTGCCGGGCAAGACTGCTAAAAGCCTGAATAATACCGCTATAGGGTACGTCCTTTTTAAGCCGCTCAAATTTTCCTGAAATAAAATACCCTCTGTATTTCACCAGGGGCCGCTGTATCTCATTGACCAGCATCGACTTTCCAATCCCTGAAAATCCGGAAATAAGCATCAATTCAGTATTCCCCTCACTCACCCGATCAAAGGCGCTCATAAGCATGGCTATTTCCTCTTCCCGGCCATACAATTTTTGGGGTATCTGGAATTTCTCGGATATATCGTGTAAACCTAATTCGAACGTAGTAATGGCCTCTGTATCCCGTAATTCCTGCCGACAGCGTTCTAAATCAGCTTTAAGACCGTGAGCGCTCAGGTAGCGGTCCTCAGCATTTTTGGCCATCAATTTTATCACAATCGCGGAGACAGCTTCCGGAATGATTTTGTCAATCTCATGAGGAGGAACGGGCAAAACGGCAATATGACTGTGTACCAGTTTCAGCAGGTCTTTTGATTCAAAGGGGAGGCGGCCCGTTAATATCCAATAAAAGGTAACGCCAAGAGAATAAAAATCCGTTCGATAATCGAGGGAACGATTCATGCGGCCGGTCTGCTCAGGGGAGATATACGCAAGAGTGCCTTCCAGAACATTCGGGTTGTTCACCGAGGTGATTTCACGGGGCAGTTCCGTGGCAATGCTGAAATCAATAATCCGGATGATATTTTTTTCAATATTCCAGATGATATTTGAGGGGGTGATATCTTTATGAATAATATTATGATGATGAATATGTCCGATTATTTCGCTAATAGAGATCGCTAGTGTTAAGAATTCATCAACAAGGAGCTTCATCGATTTAAGAATATCAGCAAGCGATTGCCCGTTAATATCCTCCATGATGATTGCCGGGCAATTATTTACTTTTGATATTTCATATACTTCAATGACTCCCTGGTTGTCAAACATGCCGGTGAGTTCATATTCCCGGTAAAATTCTAAATTT
Organism: bacterium; assembly: GCA_024224995.1. Next base: position 12,406 of record JAAENB010000254.1, read on the forward strand.
TCTTCAGGAGTCGGGTATTGTTTATTTAATATTTTTAGAACTACGGGGCGTTTATTTTTTTCTTCGAAGGCGCGGTATACCAGGGACTGGGCGCTTTCATAGACCAGGTTCAGTTTTTGATAGCCTTCAAGTTCTTGCATAGAATTTACCTTATGGATACAATATCTGCTTGCGGTGACGTGTTACCCCGCTTAAAAACTATCAAAATAATATTCAAATTGCAAGATGATTTTTTTGTGATTTAAAAATTTTATATTTAAGCCTGGTAAACAGGAAATTCCCGGATGTTTATTTAACACGCCAGAGCGAAAACTTTTGACAAGCCTTATGCATTATGTGCCCCGAGTATTTATTACCCTCATTAAAAATCGATCCATGCATTCCCACAGAAACATATCCCGCTGGTTGTTTTATCCATTTCCGCGGCTCAAACCTCACGAGATTTTTTTCAGGATAATACCTGCCATCGAGATAAAATGCTCCAACAGCTTTTCCATTTCGGAAGTTAAAGTCAAAAATAGCCCGCACCCCATAGGCATCGCCGCGTTCAGTCCGGATTTTTTCTTTCGAAACCTCCTGTATCTTAAGCACAAGAGAAGTCTCGCCCTGGCCGCATTGATAGTATCCTTCCCACTCCTGCCCCGGGGCAAAGTATATCTTTATGGGGCCGGCAGCATTTGAACAGATCGTAGTAAATATGACAGCAACAAATAGAATAAAAAATCTCATGGTAATCCTCCTGTGCTCCGGATTTTACTATTTGTATTACAAAATATAACAAATATATCAAAAAAACAAGCTTTTTTCAGTAATTATTCCTGAATTTTCAGTTAGTTCATCTTGCCTTTCCCGGCAATACCGGGTATATTTTCTATTGATAGTATTGAAGATAGTTATGTTCATGGGCTTAACGCAGGGACAAATTACGGGGACGCGTATGCCTGGCATTCTTTTGATGTTACTTCGTATGCTGCAGGCCAATATGATGTTGATGATATTGTGAGCCTCTGCATTGAAGACATTCCTCCGGGATCAGGCGGGAATGGGCTGTCGTATTATTATAGCAGGGGAAGCATAAACCAGAAAGTGCTTCCCTTTTTGCACTTTGACTCAAAACCCATAGAACCGCCCTGAAGTTCAATCAGCCGTTTGGATATGGCAAGACCAAGCCCTGTTCCCTCGATCTTCTCGGCATTTGCAGTTCGCTCAAATATGTTCCTCTTCTTTCCGGTGAAGAGCTGCTGCCAGTAAAACTCCCACCCTCCTCTCAGGTTAACCGGACCGTCTTTTTCCAGATCCCAGCCCCGCAGATCAAGGACTCCCATATAATTCTATGTTAAAATGGTATCATTCGTTTATTCTGTTATTTTTCCCAGGCCAACCAGCTCATTGGCGATGTCATGTAAACCAAGATCATTAAGTTTTTTTTGGGTGGGTCGCCCGTTTTTGTCCCAACCGCGCTGTTTATAATATTCTTCAACTGTTTTTTTGAATTTTTCTTCCTCCACCGAAATCCCCTTAGTACCATCAGGTCGCTTAAACCACGGCATGATCTCGTTAAATTCTTTCTCAAAGTTTCTATCGTAATCCCTGATTAGAAGTGCTCTCTGCATATTTTTTAGTTTTTCACCCACGTTGTCCAGCTCTTCTTCCGTATACTCGGTGCCGGTAACCGCAGAAAACAATTGACTTTCCAGTTTTGTATTTGCCATGTTAGGGAAAGCCCAGTCGCATAACGTTAAACTGGACTTGAGCTCGGACCGGTTTTCATTCCAGATGGCTATTTGAGGTGTGGCTTTCCCGAAGTATGGGTCTTTTACAAGCTCAGATTCCCATTCTTCTGTCATACGAATATGAGTGTCGTCCATGGGGTCTCTTGTTCCTGTCATCCAGACCAATGCCCGAACCAGGTAATACGGAAACTCCAGGCATGAATGAATACCCCGACCGCTCCAATGACCTGCGTATCCCCATGCTTCTTGCAGACTTATTTTAGTGGGGATCTTCTTATCATGGCCTTTATATATGGTATCTTCATATTTGGTACCCAGAGCCTTAATTGCCCGGTAATTCCCTTGAGATAATAGTTCTCCAATGGAATCTTTTTTGCCATAAGAGATAGCTTGGATCAATTTCACCCACCATTCCGGGTCATCCGCGTTGATTGGCAGAATTTCTTTAAATTTTTCTTGCTCAAGCACACCTACCCGGTCAGCCATTACCAGCCAGGGAACCATCCCGGCAATAAGATCCCATGCATTTATACCATACTGGTTTATAAGCCGGGAGATTTCAAACCCGGCCTGAGCACTCTGCTTCGTGATCTGTCCATAGGCCATCCCCATCTTTTCTTTTACAATTTTCCCCCAGAGAGGCCACTTAATTTTGAAAGGGTCATGCCATCCAATAGCTTCTGCGCCAACACAGCCCCATTTCCCGGAACGAAGATTTGGACGGGTAACACCCGGTACATCGTGAAAATTCCAGAAGCAATGACGGTCGCAGGAATGACTACAGGAGACTCTGTTCCTGCGAAAGGGGAGCTCTTCAACGACTTGCTCATCATATATAAAGGGCATGTTTTCAATGAGAGGGGTCTTCTGGCTTATTTGCATATTATCTTTCCGCAGCTTAAGCAGTTTCTCCGGGTGAGCTATTTGGATCTCCCGGGAACCCCTGATGCAGACGGCTTTTAAATTCTTTGAACCCGCCACCCCGCCAAATCCACCCTGTCCGGCAGCGTTTTCAGTATCAGTTAATAATATGGCAATCCTGGAAAGGTTTTCTCCGGCCGGGCCAATACACAGGGAATGTACTTCGGGTCCATGTTTTCGCTTCAGCAGCTCCTGGGTTTCGTAGGTTCCCAGTCCCCAGAGGTCATCGGCATGTTTGATATTTACGTTCTTATCATCAATATACAAATAACACTTAAAAGGCGATTTTCCTTTTATAATGACGGCATCAAAACCGGCATACTTTAGTGAAGCAGGAAACCATCCGCCTACACCGGAATGTGTGTACATTTCAGGATACGATTGAGCTGAAATACCGCCAATAGTGGCGCGCCCCGAACATTGTGCAGCAGTGCCGGTCAACGGCCCAACAGATATAAATAAACAGTTCTCCGGGGCAAAGGCTTTTGTTGTGGAGCTCAGTTCCTCCCATGCCAGTCGATGATTCAATCCTTTGCCGCCAATAAAGTCCTTTGTATACTGAAATGAATCCAGAATCTCAATTTTTCCTTTGCTAAGATCTACTTTCAATATGTTCCCTGTCCAACCGCCGGATTTTTTATTCTTCATCATATACCGCCTTAACATTTAAGATTAGAGCTTTCTGAGGGCAAAATTCCACACAAACCGGCCCTTCGGGTCGGTCTTTGCATAAGTCACATTTCAGCGCTTTATCTTTGACCGAATCAAAGTTGATGCGGTGCATGGTATAAGCACAAGCCTCCCAGCACTTTAGACAGCCCTTGCATTCCTTTTCATCAATATACCTGGCATGTGTTTTAGGGGCAATTTTCAAGGCACCGGTTGGACAGGCAAAATAACACTCAGGAGCATCGCATTGATGACAGGATAAGACCGTTGGGAAACCTTCAAATTCATTTCTGTCTACCCAGATCCTTTGATGCATAGGTCCATTATCGCCCTCATGCACCAGCGCGCACATCAGTTCACAGGTTCCGCAGCCGGCACAAACGGATTGCTCATGCGGTACCTGTATGACATGCCCAATGGCCTTCTCAGGCATTGGCCTTGTGTCGTTTTCTGCGTTTTTTGTGTTTCCTTTCCTGATCTCAAGTCGCATAACAATAACTCCTTTATTTTGGTTTCCTAGAGTACACGGAATTTTCCAATAACGTCTCCAGAAGGTTTGAGAACATGAACAGCGCATGCGATACAGGGGTCAAAGGCTCTCACGGCTCTTACGATCTCAAATGGATTTTTTTCATCTTCTACCGGAAGTCCCGTAAGTGTCTGCTCAATAGGACCTGGTTTATTGTTTGCATCGCGTGGGGAGGCGTTCCATGTTGTTGGTGTCACAATCTGGTATTTTTTTATTTTTGAGTTTTCAATTTTCATCCAATGCCCAAGAGCGCCTCTTGGAGCGCCGCTTATTCCAAATCCTTCAGACTCATCAGGAATTGTATACTCTGTGTATAACGGTTCATCCGGATCAAGTTCCATAATCCATTCAGCCATAGCATCGGCGATGAGCTTACACTCAATAAAGCGAGCGATATTTCTGCCCATAATAGAAAAAAACACAGTGATATCCATGCCAATGTCTGAAAGAATTCTATCCACAAGTTCCCTGGTTGCCTTGTGATGAGCAGTATAATTAACAAGCACACGGGCTACAGGACCGGTTTCTACAACGGTGCCTCCATATCGCGGAGATTTGATAAAGGAATATGCCTCTTTTTTATAGGGATTGGGGTTTGTCTCGCCTTCAGAAGGAGGAAGATTGCTGCTGCCGTCATACCAGGAATATTTTATATCTTCGGTTATTTTAGATATGTCCAATTTTTCAATTTCAAGTGCTGTATTTATTAATCCCTGCTGCATCAATCTTTTCCTGGTTGCCTGGTCCGGGTTCCCATCCTTAAGATCAAAACATCCATAAGAAAGAAATTTTCCGCAGCCGGGTCCAATTGTGCAATAATCTTTATAATATTTGGTAATAGTAAGCACATCATGAAGATATTCATTATTGATAAAATCCCTGATTCCGTTCAATATTTGGAGAAAAGTGGTTTTATTTTCTATTGTTGGTTTTACCGTTGCACCGCCCGCGGCAATACCGCATTGATGAGGCATCTTCCCGCCAAAAATAGCAAGCATCTCGTGTGCGTCACTCCTTTTGTTGAATGCTTCAATATAATGTTTTATTGCGGTTATATTATCGTTCGCAGGAAGCCTGTAATCGCCTTCGTATCTTGGAATGAAAGGACCAAGAATGCCGCGTTTTAAAAATTTTTTTACAGAAGTAAGATCCGGGTTAGATCCTTTATAGTTTTGAACAGCGGTTATATCAACATAGTCAAGTATTGCAAGATGATAGAAATGCAGCAAGTCTGATTGTATAATGTTGGCACCAAGAATGAGATTTCTTATAATTCGCGCGTTCTTATGAATGCTGCCGGAAATCCCGAATGCTTCATCAAGACACAACGCTGAAGTCATGGCATGTGATGCCGGGCATACTCCGCATATTCGCTGTGTGAATATCGTTGCATCTAAAGGATCGCGATCTTTCAGTATGAGCTCCAATCCTCTGAATAGCGCTCCACTTAAATGAGCTTCTTCAATCGTATTATTCGCAACAGTCACCGTAATATCGAGGTGTCCCTCAATTCTTGACATTGGATTTATTTTTATTTTTTTCATTCTACAAGCTCCGATATTTCGATATCTGGGAAATGAGGGTGAGCGCATCCTATGCAAGGCGTCCCTGCTTCAATACACCAGGAGATCCCATTGTTCCATTTAAGTGCTGGACAGTTGGTATATGTTACCCGGCCCTTGCATCCCATCTTCTTAAAACATCCTTTATCTCCCGGATATGCAGCAAAAACATCTTTCATATAGTCATCATTTCTTGGGCAATTATTATGTATTAAGTCCCCGTAAAATTTGAGTGGCCTGGAATATTCATCCAGTTCAATGTCATTCTTGAGCACGATATCTTTGAGTGTGCCCATAAACCAGTGAGGATGACAGGGGCACCCCGGTAAATTAATTAAGGGTGTGTTAATTCCTTCTGCATTTACACCGGAAAGAAAGTGATTCACCGTTTGACAATTTGCAGGATTGGGCGCTGCTGCGGAAATACCTCCAAACGCTGCGCAAGTACCTATCGCTATTATTATTTGAGCATCTTGTGCGAATTTTTCCAGGGATTTTAAAACAGGTTCCCGCCTTTTTTCGTTCTCCCCCATACAACAAAATAAACCATCGTCCTTAAAAGGAATCGCTCCCTCAATTACAAGTATGTATTCTCCCTTTGCCTGTTCAGCAGTGGTTCGTGCAGCATCAATAACCATTTCGCCGCTTCCGGCCATAATGGTAAGTTGAAAAACAAGGTTGATATGCCCGCCTGGAATTACCGGGTTAATTAGAAAATTCAAGACAGTGGGATTCCGGGTATTGAGAACAGAGATAGTGCAGCCACTGCAATCAGATGCTTTAAACCATATAACCGGGTATTCTTTTATCTTCATTTATTTACCTCACTTGTTAAAATCCCCGTTTTTGATATTTGGTATAAGCAATTTTGTCGTATTCTGCGGCACCAACGGCTTGATAATTTTGCCAAAAGCAAGGGGTTTCCTTCTCCAAAACCATGTAATATGTCCATTGGGCAGTGAGCATCCAGAGTACCAGGTCCCCTGACAGGCCGCTAACAGGACAAATTTTATCATTGAATCCTTCAACAGCAAGCACTCCGGCACCATCCCCACTATAGGTATTGATTGCCTCATCGACATAATCAGAGAGCTTATGTCCCGGTTCCCCTGTATCAAACGGACCAAATGCTACAGTATATGCGCCTGCTTTTTTTGCTGCTTTTGCTACCTCTATTTCGTCTTTATTACCAGGAGAAATAGCTCCAATCAAAACAATATCATTGGCCTTTAAGTCATCCTTGTAGTTTTCATAGATATCAGCGATCATGGTCCCTCCCGCTACCTTATAGGCATCGTTTACGAACATATTAGTAGTCCCTTCATAGGGTCTGCCTTTTTGAGGATGACCATAAACAAGCAGTCTCGGTTTTTTACTTACATCCTCGTTTTTATATTTGAGAATTTGTTGGGTCCATTTTTTCGCTACTCTATCTATTTTAGTGAATTCCTCATTTTTAATTTTTTTAAAACTCTCAATGACGATAGTAAGATATTCTTTTGCAATTTCAACACCGTTGTCGTGCCCTTTGGTCCCAATTAGTTTACAAAGAGCTGCGGTGGAAGCCCAGTAGATAAGAAACTGGGTAATACCACTGGCGGAAATAATTTTGAATTCCTGGATCTCCGGGGTCGAGATGATACCACAGTCCCATGGGGAGCCGCTATCAATAACAAGGTCAGAAATATCTTCGATTGAAAGTAACATAGCAACAGGGTGATAAGCACCAAGCGGTGTTTTATAGAACCTGGCATAACTATTGGTTATCCCAACCGTATACACCCCACGTGCTCGCGCTTCATCAGGTCCAACTTGCGGTATGGTAAATTTATCGGGATTGATAAGGGATGGGCCATCGGTTAAAAGAAAATCTCCAGCCTTCATTGTCTTATAATCATCAGCAATATTTCTATCTGCACGCTGCGGGAGTACAAATGGTTGACCTGGAATGTCAGGACTGGCAGCGAACATGGCAAAGTGACCCAGGAGTACGTGGGAATAAATAGTTCCACCGGAGCATTTTACCTCGTATGCTTTTTCCATGGCCTTCGATATATTTCCAGTTTGCTCTTTAAGAATATAATCAACGATATCTATAATACCATTGTAATATTGCACACTGTAAGAATCCTCGTGAATTGTATCATTGCCCGCAGGAACTTCATTTTTTGATTTAGCCATTTTTTGCTCCATTGCCTGTAATAAGAATGAATAAGATTGTGAGATTGAGATTGAATAATGACAGGAGTCTCTAATAAAGTCAACAATAATTCATAAAAACTCCAATAGGGTGCGGGGTGGTCAGCCCGGTTCGTGAATTGGCCTTGACACCCGGATTTTATTTGATATAAAGAAAATTTCTATAGTAAAAGCAAGAAAAACCGGGAGGAGGCTGCTAAATTATGAGAAGTTTCATATTGATTAATATTTTCATTCTATTGCCGGTTCTTTTAAATTTATCTTTAAATGTGTCCCCCTCACCGGAAATTCGATTGCCTATGCTTCTCCCGATGAAAAAACGGGGACGGAAGAGGATTTCTTCCGGTTGGAGGAGGAAATAGTTATATCTGCGTCATATAATTCGTAGTTTAATTCGTAATGAAGTTAATTATCTATTTTCCAGAGATTGATTAAATAGCCACTTTAGAACTTCAGGATCTTCATACACCGGGGCAGCGGTGTGCCCCATTCCAAGGTATCTGGTAATTTTAAATAATGCGACCCCGTTACGGGTCAGGGTTTTGGTTTCATGAGGATATGTGTATACCGTTTGGTCCCAGCTGGTATAGGTAATAGAACCATTTTTTACGCTCTCTTCAGCGGTATAATTATACTCTTTGGCCGCGATATAATCGCTCTCCTGGTCGTAGTCCTCTGATCCGTAATGAAACCACATAGACGTTTTATTAAGTACTTGAGTAGCGGTAATATAATTATAAATTCCACCACCCGCAGGAATTATTCCCGCCACAATATAACCATAATCATCATACAGGTCTTGAGCCATATACGTTGTTCCGTGAGCGCCCATTGAAAATCCGATTATATAAATACGATTAGTGTCGATTTGATAAGATTTATTTTTTATAATAGTATTAATAAGTTCTCTTATCCATACGGCATTGGTACTGAATCCAATATTTGTGTTATTAGGAGCAAAATAAACACTGGGATAGGCTTTTTTCTGCACTTCGTCATTGTAGCCCACAATGCAGGGTTGATAGTAATGATCGGTAAGTGTGGTACTTCCATGAAGAGCTATTACTAAAGGATACCTTCTGCGGCAATTGACTTCGTTCTCAAAATTATACGGCAGCCACAATTTGTATGTATTGGTTCCATAATCAAGTAATCCGGAGTCGGGTATTGTTCGGTCAGCGGGACACTCTTCACCGTGTCCGCAAGATAAAATCAGCAAAGAACCTGTTATTATTGTTATAACTAATTTATTGAGTTTTTTCCTGTTCAACATAATCATCTTCTTAAATCAAATATCCAAACAACATATTAAATTGATTTATGCCGGTATTTGCTTTGTTGCTTATCCATTGGTAATCAAACTTTATTACAAGATTTTTTGCAGGTTTGAATGACAATCCGGCGGTAATTATTGATTGGTCATTGCTTTCATCGGCGGTATAACCATCCGCAACTTTATAATGAGTGTTTACTTTTTCATATCTTCCAAATAAAATCAATTGAAGATCTGTTTCTAATAGATGTAAAACGTCATAACCCGCTTCGAAATAGAATCCTAACATTTCTTTACCGATATTTTCAAAAATATAAGCGTTGATTTTTTCAACTTCATTAATTTTAACAAACGCGCATAATGATTTAAACTGAATTCCCGCGTACTTAAAATCCAAATGCGCGTCTACAATAACTGTTGCGGCGCCAAAAACTTTGTCCTGTCCTGTGTTGCCGTAAAAACAGGAAACTCCAACGAACGATGATTCCAAAAAATTATAATCCAGACGAGCGGCAACAGCAAGACTTTCTGCCTTAGCTTCCGACACATTTTGTCTGCCTTCTCTTAATCCCAGTTCACTATCAAAATCAACTCCATCGAGGCTTGAGATCCCATAAACTGTATAAGAAAAACCAAACGCTTTGCCATATAAACCGGTTCCAATTTCACTCCATGTTGTTGGAATAAGATACTGTTCGGTTAGAGGTCTATTGGAACCAAGAATTAAGGTCGGTTCATGAATTTCGTTTATCATTCCAAGAGGAACAAGGAGCACGCCCACTCTGAAATTTAAATAATCATTAAATAAATAATCAAGAGAAAGTTGTTCTACAAGAAGATCTTTTCCATGCTCAATTCCAATTCTAGAATTCATGATGATTGTATCTTCAAAGTTATAATCAATCATAAATACGACTCTCCGCATATCGACTTGATCTATTTTTTGCGAGTCTTCACCACTTTCATCTTCATTCGAAAAATTTTCATAAATAAATTCACCATAAGACCCAAATGATAAGGGATTCGAATCTTCACTTTCAGCTGCGTATAAACTAATTGTTAAAATAAAAAAAATGAATATACTATAGATTATATGTTTAACGATCACCACGTAACTCCGGCCTCTCTTCTTTTACGGAATAGTATTAAAATACTGAAAAAGACAGTTGATTCTTTTCATAACCTAAGTCAAATTTTATATCCGGGAACTTCCGTTAAAAAAGGTTTTTTAAAGAGACAAAATCCATTGCCTGTTAAAAAGCCCTTTTCAGTTACCAGACTTAAATTTGAATTAACAATTAGCTCTCTTTTTTATTTCAGCAATAAAATAATCTCTATCTGTATCTGTTAATAATAGTGATGGAATTTTTATTGTTGGTTGATTATTTTTGTTGTTTTTTTCAGTGACAAGGATTGTTTTTTCTGAATCATAATTAATTGATTCTATATTCGAATATAAAATAACTCGTGAAGCAGCCAGTGCTCGCAGTTTGAGTAGAAATTGATCATTCTCAAAAGTAACAACAGCAAGTGATTTATACAAAAAATAAAAAGTAATTCCCAGAATGGCAACACTGACAGGTGCAATAAGTTTAAAGTTTATTTCATTTCCAAATAATGCCAGGAAAGTCGCACCCAAAGCGAGTAAACCAGAAATCTGAAATACACGATAAAATTTTGGATTGCATAATAATTTTTCATCATCCTTCATTAATAAACTCCTTTTTTGTAATTACTTATTCTTTTAGAGATGAGCAAATATAATTAATACACTAAAAAAAACAAGTTTTTTTATATATTTGGGACAAAAAATGCTCTAATGTAGAACTATGGAGCTCTAATTTTTGGTCTCAAATAGCCGCCAATTAAATTATGGGTATTATTTCCCAAAAATCATTCACTCAACAGTGGATTTTTATTGAGTTTCACTTCACTTATAATATGCCCTGGATACCCTATCTGCCGAATTTTAATCCGGAAGATAGGGGTGTTGTCTGCCGTTGAGCGGCAGGCATGGATAAGAAATTTATTGAATCCCCAGTTTTGAGACAAGCACGCTTCCCTGGGTAGCATAAATTGGCCCGGACCAATTTGGGCAAAATGCGCCGCTACAGGTCTCTCGGTAACCCTTGATATGCATCCTTATTATTATTTTGCCGTTACTTGTTGCTTTAAAAATTCCTATTGCATTTTGATGGGAAAAATCACTAATGCTAACTCCGAAGTTAAAAACGGGACTGGAACCTAACCATTTGATTGAACCCGATGCGGCAACAAGTGTGCTATATCCACACTTAGCTGTCGCTTCA
>JAAENB010000255.1 GCA_024224995.1 bacterium
AAAGAGAATATCATATTTATCCGGGCTTGCGCCTAAAAAATCAGCAAGGGTCTTCTTAACCGCTGTAACGATATCTGCCTGCACGTTTTCAGGCTGCTGCCACGACTTGCAAACTGCCTCCCGGATTGGGGAAAAGGTTGGCGTACAGGCACCGTTGTCAAAGTTGATATATGGTTTTTCTCCTTCTGCTGTTGGAACAAGCTGGTTACGCCCGAAGACCCGTTTCCTGAGTTCGGTCAAGAGCGGTAAACCGGAATATTCAAGAAGTTCGTCATTGTACAGGATCTCGTCTGCTGAATAGATTGTTCTATTCTGCTGCTTAAAACAATCGGTCCCGAGTTTTCGAGTAATCATTAAGGCCCTGGTAAAGGCAATAACATTAACGATGCGAGGCGTGCCCGCCTCAAATTTATCCGGCGCGTCGGCCCAGAGTACGGAATCGGGAGCAACGTCTTTTATTGCGCCGCCGCCGGTTTGAAACGGAAGTCCTTTTGGTAAAATATTTTTCCTGATTGCCAGAACCCTCAGTCCCAATGGCAGCCCAATATCCCGGCTCGATACAATATGGTAGTCATGGGATTTCAACCGGCGTTCAAATATATCGGCGCCCCGGACCGTGCAAAACACAACCACATAATCCTTTTTGTCCAGCCCAAGATATTCAAGAAAAACATCTCTGCCCTGCTCAAACAATTCAGTTGTGACCATGGAAAAATGTCCCGTACCTCTATGAACATTGGAAAAAGTTTCCAGGGCAGCGCTAACGCCCTGTTCAAGTTCATGAAAAGCTCCATATGTTTCAGCGTTTGGTATACTTGCCTTACGGGCAGCAATGTTTCCGAATAAAAGATTCATAATCCCCTCCCCTGTTCTTTTTCCCATTGTTCCACGCTTACCCCCTTAATCAACAGCCATAAGCCAATAATTATTTCAAAAAGAATCATCGGTAAAGCGAATACTATGGGCGCTGAAAAATCGGGTAAAAGAATAGTAATGAAAACATGAAACAGCAGGAGTAAAAATGAAATCATCCCAAAGACGGCCAATATTCCGGGAATGTACTTCGACTTGAAAAATAAATAACAAAAGAGAGCCCCTCCCAGGCACATAAAGACGTCAAGAACTAATTGGGATGTAGTATTTACATCAAGAAAAAAACCAACAAGAGCATGCTGCTGTTCTGTTCCAAATGCTGTTCCTGCCGCTCCAAAGTCTCCGCCATTTAAAAGCAGTAAAACAAGCAGGTAAAAGAGCACCGTGAGCCCCCCGAAAATTACCTCTCCAAACTTCCAAAAAAGAGCAAGTAAGGCAAGATTCTTGTTTACCGGCTTAAGCAGCACATACTGAGCCAGGGAGAGTATCATAACAACACCGGTCGACAGGATTAGAAAAATAGCCGCGGCAAAACGGAAACGCAATCCATTAGCCATAATATTATTGGCTGTTGCTGCCGCATCTCCCGGAACCAGCAGTTCTAAGATTAAAAAGGCTAAGAAGAGTGAGATGATTACGAGAAGCAGGTACATGAGCCCTGCGATTCTTGCGGCTTTGCGTTGTGATGTATTGTTGATATGGTTTGTCATTTTAATTTCTCCTTGACCTAACGATCCTTCTTAACTATTTCCGCTTCGTCGGAAATAGTTATACTTTGTTCACGAACACTGCCTCTATAGCTAATCGAATTAGTCCCGGAGGCCTCTCCTTTTAGTGTACCGCCGACCATATTCAATTTTGTTGCCCCCATCCCCGATAGAACAAGATTCGCGTTCGTGACGTTGCAGGAGTCCAGATCATTCTCTACTATTCCGGAACCGGTCATATCCAGATTTGTTATATCTGAACGGTACCCGGTAAGCTGGGAAAACCCTTTTGTTGTAATACTCATTCTTTCTGTTGAAAAGTCCGAAAAAGTAATTTCATTACCGCCCGTAGATCCTATTCCAGTTAACTCCGGCATGGAGATTGTTACATTCAAAAAGTCCGAAGAAGTACCGGAAAGAAACAATTGTTTTATCCGCAGCGTCCGCCCGGTTACATCAAGTTGTATATATTTCATCATATGTTCCGGAGTTTTCAAAGAAATGCTAAAAGAATCGGCTTTAACTATTTCCATTTTCAAAAAGCCCGAGGCATTGATTGAGTTAAAGTTATCCAGCGGATATTCTTTAGTAATTACATTTGTGGGGCCATGACCAAATTTTACGTAATCGGGATTGTCATAAAAAAAGATGATTCCCATATCTATGACAGTTATGGCCGTTACAAAAAGAACCACGATTAATGTCGCGAGTAATATTTTATTGCTTTTTTTCATGATTTTTCCTTGTTCGGGCGGCTTAGTTTTTTATATTCATTATACATCTTACTTATCTCTTTCAAATCTATATCAAGAAGATCCATACTTTTAAAAAACCGGGGCAGCTTCTCGTTGAAAAACTCTTCTCTTTCAAGCTTTCGCGTATATTCAAGAGCATCATGGGAAATAAAATATCCAATGCCCCGCTGATTATAAATGACCCCTTTTTCCTGGAGATAATTATAGGTATGCACTACCGTATTAGGATTAACCTCAATACTGACGGCTAAATCCCGAACAGACGGCATACGGTCTCCTTCTTTCCATGTACCGGATAATATATTCTCTGTTATATGATCCGCGATTTGTAAATAAATAGCTTTGTCCTGATTAAAGTTCACCTTACACCTCGATCTCTTTTAAACGGAAATATGAAATGGTCCAGAATAAGGGCGCGAGAACAAACCAGAAGAGTATACGGATACTATAGAATACTATTCCGGAAAAACCGTTCATCACCGGTGGGAAAAGACATACTTCCTGAAACATCGCGTCAAAGATTTCCATTGAAAGATATATATGCTTATTGAAAGATATAATTTTGTAAAATACGTAAGAGATTCCCGTGAGAAATGCCGTGTACACCAGGGTCAAAACAAATACCCAGACCACTGTTTTCATAAAAGCGTTCTTCCTGAAATAGACCGCTCCGAATAAAAAGAGTGACTGGGTAACAAAATAGACACCGATACTACGCAGGATTACGGGATGATAAGGATTAAAAACCGGGTGAGCGAACCCGAATATACCGGAATTAATAAGGAAAAGAATTACAGAAAATAAAAAATAGAGAACCAGTGAAACAACAATATACCCGAAACTTGTTATCATCAATTTGCTTATTAATTTTTCCAGGCTGGAAGCCGGGATCGTTAAATAAAATATCCGGCTCTGTTCCTGGTTGAGCTCACTAAAACTTTGACTGGTAAAAATAAATCCCCCAATAAAAAGTGTCAGGGGATAAAAAACATGGTTAAAATTCCAGTGTTGAGAACTTAAGATAGAAGAAATATTAACAATAAACAAAATACTGAATATTGCCCCCAGAGCCATTACATAGGTTTTATATTGGGTATAAAAATCTTTTTTTATTAATAACATAAAACGCTTTAGATTAAAAAAATCATTTATTCTCATTCTTCACATCCTTCTTATCAAAAATAGCATTTAATTTTTCTTTATTCTCAATTACAGCATTAAAGAGGATTTCCATATCAACATTCGTACCGCCGAACGTATTGTCTTCGGAGAGAACAGCATAACCGCCGATGACCTTTTCATAAAATAAGGCCTGGTCCTCTTCCGGTTCATCCATAACGAGCCGGACACTTAATTTTTCGTTTACTTCTTCCATAGACAGCTGAAAGATGATTTCTCCTTCATCAAGGATTAGAATGGGATCGATCAATTGCTGCATATCCCGCACCTGGTGCGTGGAGATAAGGAATAAGCGGTCATCATCAATTTTGGAAATCAACAGTTTGCGGAATTGGCTTTTTCCGGGAATATCCAGGCCATTGGTTGGTTCATCGAAAATTAAAACCCGGCAGTTTGTTGCCAGGCCAAAGGCGATGAGGAATTTCTTCTTTTGGCCATAAGAAAGACCGGTCAATGTATCCTTTTCTGAAATTGAAAACTCATGTAAATAGCCCTCAAATTCATCCATATTAAAACGGGGATAAAAAGGCGCGTAGAGCGATTTATACTCACCAACAGTAAGAGGAGGTGTAAAAAATTCTTCCGGGATAAAGAATATATCCGCCAGCAGTTCGGGATGGCGTTTTCCCGGTTCAAACCGCGTAACCCGGCACTCTCCTTGTTGCGGAAATAAAAGTCCATTAATAATTTTTAACAGGGTTGTTTTCCCTGCTCCGTTTTTGCCCAGCAAACCGTAGATGTTCCCGTCTTGAAGATTAAAATTCAGGTTCGTAAACAAATTCTCCTTTTTACCGTAAGCAAAATTAAGATCATTTATCTCAATCATTCATTATCCTCCTTGAATAGTGTACTATGTAACTAGTACAGTAATAATGTAGTGAATTAATAGGCAATCGTCAAGAAAAAAAGAAATTTTTTTTATAAATAACCAAAAAAAATTTGGCGCAAAAAAGCCCGTCAAGAGTATAGCTTTTTCATTGATAAACCAATAAAAATTGCCGCTTGACACTTTTATTTTGTATATTATTATTGATGATCTTTTTAGACTGAGGAAACCAATGAAAAATCCGGTTCATCCCGACTACAGTAAAAAATGGTATGCCATGTCAGCAGTGGCTATGGGAGTTTTCGTGGGGACCATTGACGGCAGCATCGTTAATATTGCCCTGCCCACCCTGGTTAAGGATTTCAACACCCAATTTTCAGTGGTACAATGGGTTGTCCTTTCATACCTGCTTACCGTTACCACGCTCATGCTGGGCGCCGGACGCCTTGCCGATATTATCGGTAAAAAATCCCTGTACATCGCCGGGATGCTTATCTTTACCATTGGCTCGCTGCTATGCGCTCTGTCGCCAACGATTTCCTGGCTCATTACGGCCCGTGTGTTTCAGGGTTTCGGCGCGGTTTTTATGATGGCCCTGGGAGCGGGAATCATCAGCGAGGCTTTTCCGCCATCTGAAAGAGGAAAAGCCCTGGGATTCATTGGGTCAATAGTCTCAATCGGTATTGTTACCGGTCCTGTTCTGGGCGGTTTTATCATTTATCAATTTTCATGGCAGTGGATATTCCTGGTGAATCTTCCTATTGGGATTCTGGGTATTTTTATGGCGGTAAAATTTCTTCCGTCTACCAGCCCCAGGGGAGGCCAGCGCTTTGACATACCCGGGGCCATTCTGCTATTCATCAGTCTTTTAGCTCTTCTTCTGGCCTTGACCTTTGGACAAGAAAGAGGATTTACCGATTTCTATATTCCGGGCTTGTTTGCCTGCTTCCTGGTTTTCCTGGGAGGCTTTATAATCACTGAATTAAAAACCAAGCACCCCTTACTCGACATCAGGCTTTTCCGCAAGGGTCTTTTGGCGTTCAATTTTCTTATGGGCCTTTTTACCTTTATTACCATAGCCGGGGTTATACTTCTTATTCCTTTTTACCTGGAAAACATTATCAAACTGGATCACCGTTCAATTGGGTTCTTACTGGCTATCATCTCCATAAGCTCGGGACTTGTATCCCCTCTTGCCGGGTCATTGTCGGACCGGTACGGTTCCTGGATTATGAACGCCCTGGGATTGGCATTCATCCTGGCCGGGTATATCCTGGCGCTGCGGTTCAATGAACATTCTTCCATTCCCTCGTATGTCGCTTCCTTTGTTCCCCTTGGCATTGGCCTGGGTGTTTTTATGTCCCCGAATAACAGCGCAATCATGCATTCTTTTCCCCCGGATCAATTCGGCGTGGCATCAAGTCTCCTTGCCATAACAAGAACCCTGGGGCAAATTTCGGGCATCGCGGCCCTGGGCGCGTTATGGTCATACCGTGTTTCTTTTTATAGCGGGGAATTATTACAAGACGGTCCGTCCACCGCAAACGCCGCCTTCCAGGTCGCGGGACTACAGGATGTTTTTATTATATCGGCAATTATAATTTTTCTGGCCCTGGTTCTTGCGGTCTACGGTTTTTTCAAATCACGAAGGATTCGCGCTTAAGGGGTGTTTGTTTCTAAATCCAGCAACCATTTTTTTCTTCCAATTCCACCACCATATCCTGTCAAATTTCCATCACTTCCTATTACCCGATGACACGGAATAATAAAAGCAATTCTATTAGATCCATTAGCTGCTGCAACTGCTCTAACAGCATTGGGGTTGCCCATTTTTATTGCTTGTTGTTTATAAGACCATGTTTCTCCATAGGGAATTTGCTGCAGTATTTCCCAAACAGATTTTTGAAATTTTGTGCCTGGTGTCTCAAGCGATTCTTCTTCTACTTAACTGTCAAAATATAGCTTGACGATCAAGCTCCGAAAAAAGCTTTGTTATTTAGTATAATATGTATTGTTGCAATCTGCCTTATTCTTTGCGATATTAATTGATTTCATTTTCCTGATCAAATAGGCAAATCTTTTTCGGTGCTTTTTTTCAATATAACGATTTAATCTTTTCTGTTTTACCCTGGCAGGCAGGTTTTCCAGGATACTTATAGCGTATTTTTTGGCTTGCCGGTAGTGAAATATAACGGGCTCAGTTATATATTTTTTTTCATTAATTGCAGCATGGTCCAGTTGAGCATAAGCAATTCCGAGCCATGTTAAATACTGCAAGCGTTTTTTTTGCGGGAAATATTTTCTCAAAGCTTTTTGATTCGATTTTTGAAATAAAATGAATAAACTTTCAGCGCAAAGATCGATCATTGCATTGGCGTCTTTCTTATACTTCTTCGAAATTTTCCGGAATAAGTTATTAATATTTTTTAAATTATTTTCAAACTCAACTCTTGAATAAATTACGTTCCTCTTGTAAAAGAGCTCTTCCGCACCTTTATACCCCACTTGAATTTTAGCATACTCATTTTTCCAGCCCCTCTCTTCAGGATTATTCCTTACAATCAGTTTTAATTTAGAAATCATTTTCAGATTCTCATTTCTCAATATTTCTACCTGCTCACGCGCCCAAAATTTTGCCAGGTAAGAATCTTCCGGCCTTTCGGCTTCTACAAATGCTTCCTTATAAAGATCATTGGAATAATCCTGTGCCATAACCGGCAGGGCCGCCGCAAAGGCCGCTATAACAATTAGTATTAATTTATTTCCCATACCTGGTCCCCCCTTTTATGCGAATATCCCTGTCGAATGAATCTTCTCTTCCGAAATAGGCAATATAACTTATAATCAAATCTTTTTCTTCATCGACTCTTTCAATAGCTTCATCTAAGGTTTTAAATGATTCCTTATTATATTTAGAGATATCGACACTCTCTCCATACGCAGCACGCATAGCAAGCGATTGGGCAGTAAAGGTTTGGATAAAAATTCTTTTTAAGCCGCTCTTTTCTCTATTGGTTAAAAACCACATGGAAGCCTTCCGGCTTACTCTGGAATAATCTCCCAATAACAAACGCATATC